>NZ_CALPCU010000002.1:0-150694 GCF_943193085.1 Vermiculatibacterium agrestimuris
CCGATCTGCTCCAGCCTAGCTGGAGCCCCGCTTTTTTCTATCCCGTTTCTCAGCAGACCTTCACGATCCAGCCGTGCTCATCGGGGATCTTCCCCCACTGGATGCCCGTCAGGGTGTCGTAGAGCCTCTGGGTCAGCTCGCCGATCTTGCCGCCGTTGACGGTGACGCTCTTGCCCTCCCAGCCCATCTCTCCGATGGGGGAGACCACGGCGGCGGTGCCGGTGCCCCAGGCCTCGTCCAGCTTGCCGGCCCCGGCGGCGTCAAAAAGCTCCTGGGCGGTGATGAGCCGCTCCTCCACCGGGATGCCCCAGCTCTTGATGAGCTCAATGCAGCTTTTCCGGGTGATGCCGGGGAGCACGGAGCCGGTGAGCTTGGGGGTGATGACCGTGCCGTCCACCTGGAACATCACGTTCATGGAGCCCACTTCCTCAATGTACTTGCGCTCCACGCCGTCCAGCCAGAGAACCTGGGCGTAGCCCTTCTCCTCGGCCCGCTCGCCGGCCCGGATGGAGGCGGCGTAGTTGCCGCCGCACTTGGTGAAGCCGGTGCCGCCCCGGACAGCCCGGACGTCCTCATCCTCCACATAGATGCGCACCGGGTTGATGCCCTCGGCGTAATAGGCGCCCACGGGGCAGCAGATGACGGCGAAAATATAGGTGTGGGAGGCGTGGACGCCCAGGGTGGGGTCGGTGGCGATGACGAAGGGGCGGATATAGAGGCTGGTGCCCGGCTCAGAGGGCACCCAGTCCGCCTCCAGCCTCACCAGCTGCTTGATGGCGTCCACCACGGTCTGGGGATCAATGGGAGGGATGCACAGCCGCTCACAGGAGGACTGGAGGCGCAGGGCGTTCTCCATGGGGCGGAACAGCTGCACGCCGCCGTCAGGGGCGCGGTAGGCCTTCATGCCCTCAAAGACCTCCTGGGCGTAGTGGAGCACCATGGCGCTGGGATCCAGCTCAAAGGGGCCGTAGGGGACGATGCGTCCATCGTGCCAACCCTTGCCGGTGTCATAATTCATCACAAACATATGGTCGGTAAAGGTTCTTCCGAAAACCAGGGTCTTGGGATCAGGCTTGGACTTCAGCGCAGCGGCCCGGGTGATGGGAAATTCCTGCATAATAACTGCCTCCTCTTTCACGTTCCGATCCTCTTTCCGGGGATGTTATCCGCATTATACGCCCATTGGATGAGCGATGCAAGAGGCAATTTACTCAATTGCGGCGCTAAAGCGCTCCCCGTCCCAATTCCCCCCTTGCTTTTTTCCCTGGGCTATGATACAGTACCCACATTGAAATGGAGTGTGATCTTTCCTCTATGGAACCTGACAGTATTGCCATGATCTGTGTGCTGGCTCTTTTGGTGCTCTGCTCCGCCTTTTTCTCGGCCACGGAGACCGCCTTTACCTCCCTCAACCGCATCCGCCTCCGGGCCAAGGTGGAGGGAGGCGACGCCCAGGCGGAGCGAACTCTGCGTCTGGCAGAGGACTACGACAACCTCATCTCCACCGTACTGGTGGGGAACAACATCGTCAACATTGTTGCCGCCACCCTCTCCACCGTCCTCTTTGTCCAGGGGCTGAAGCTCCAGAACGGGGCGGTGATCTCCACTGTGGTGATGACGGTGGTGGTGCTCATCTTCGGCGAGGTGGCCCCCAAGACCATGGCCAAGGAGACCGCCGAGTCCTTCGCCATGTTCTCCGCCCCCCTTCTGCGCCTTTTGATGATACTCCTCAAGCCGGTCACCGCCCTGCTGGCCTTCATTCAAAAGGGCCTCAAGCGCTTCCTCCGGCCCAAGGATGAGGGCATCACCGAAGAGGAGCTGGTGACTATGGTGGAGCAGGCCGAGACCGAGGGGGGCCTGGACCGCCACGAGAGCGAGCTCATCCGTTCCGCCATTGAGTTCGGCGACATGGAGGTGCAGGAGATCCTCACTCCCCGGGTGGACATTGTGGCGGTGGAGGACACCGACACCATGGAGGACGTGGCCCGCGCCTTCGCGGAGAGTGGCTATTCCCGTCTGCCCGTCTACCACGAGGACATCGACGACATTGTAGGCGTCATCCACGAAAAGGACTTCCATGCCGCCCGCTACCGGGGCCAGAGCGACCCGGCCCCTATCACCGCCCCGGTGCTCTACACCACGGGTAACACCAAGATCTCCGATCTGCTGCGCATCCTCCAGCGGAAGAAGGCCCATATGGTGGTGGTCGTGGACGAGTATGGCGGCACCGAGGGGCTGTGCACCCTGGAGGATATTGTGGAGGAGCTGGTGGGCGAGATCTGGGACGAACATGACGAGGTCATCGAGGAGTTCAAAAAGCAGCCCGACGGCAGCTACCTCATCGCCTGTCACGCCGCCCTCACCGATCTCTACGACCTCTTTGCCCTGAAAGGGGACTGCGAGGCCAACACCGTCTCCGGCTGGGTCATGGAACAGATCGGCCGCATCCCCGCCGAGGGGGATCGCTTTCAGTCCGATGGCCTGGATGTGACAGTGACCAAGGTAGACCACCGCCGGGTGCTGGAGATCCGGGTGGTGGTGCTCCCCAAAGAGGAGAGCGACGACTGAATCAGAAAAGGGCCGCCACAGAACTGTGGCGGCCCTTCTTTTACTCCATGGGTTCGAAATCGGAGGCGGGGTGCTTGCACAGGGGACAGATATAGTCTGCCGGGAGCGCGTCCCCCTCATAGATGAAGCCGCACACCTTACATACCCAGCGCTTTTTCCCCCGCTTCTCCGCCGGAGCCTGGGGCTTGGGCTTGATGTGGGCCTGGTAGTAGGCGTAAGTGGCGCTGGGCGCGTCCGAGAGCACGTCGCCGTCCGTCACCTCCGCCAGGAAAAGCGTATGGGTGCCCAGATCGGTGGCGGAGACCACCTTGCAGGTAAGATAGGCGTTGATCCCCTGGGTGACATACAGGATCCCGTTTTCTCCCCGCTTCGCCCCGGCAAAGCCGGCAAATTTGTCCACATCCCGGCCCGACTGGAAGCCGAAGCGCTGGAACAGGTCAAATTTCGCCTCCTCCGACAGGATGGAGACAGTGAATTCCCCCGTGGTCAGCACCATATCGTGGGTCAGGTTGGATTTGTCCACCGCCACGGTCACCCGGTTAGGGGTAATGGTGACCTGCCCCACCGTGTTGATGATGCAGCCGTTGTCCTTCTCTCCCTGGCGGGCGGTGAGGATAAACAGGCCGTAACTCAGCGCGTACATGGCCTTTTCATTTTTCATGGATAGATGCCTTCCTTTCTGTTCCGCTGTTCCCTCCCAGTTTTCCCCCTTCTTGCATAAAAAAACCGCCGGGAATATTCCCGGCGGTTTTTTCTTTTTTATTTGATCTCCATGGAGTCCACTTCCGCCCGCAGCAGGGCGGCGAACTGCTCCAGGCTCATGGCCCCCAGATCCTCGCCGCTGCGGTGACGGACGGAGACGGTCTTGTTCTCCACGTCCCGGTCGCCCATGACCAGCATATAGGGGGCCTTCTGGAGGGTGGCCTCCCGGATCTTCTTGCCGATCTTCTCATTCCGGTCGTCGATCTCCACCCGGAAGCCCAGCTCGTCCAGCTTGGCGGCGGTCTCCTTTGCGTACCCGTCGGCCCGGTCGGTGACGGTGAGCAGCTTCACCTGCACGGGGGAGAGCCAGGCGGGGAAGGCCCCGGCAAAGTGCTCGGTGATGACGCCGATGAACCGCTCGATGCTTCCCAGCACCACCCGGTGGATCATAACGGGGCGGTGCTTCTGGCCGTCCTCCCCCACATACTCCAGCTCAAACCGCTCGGGGAGCTGGCTGTCCAGCTGGATGGTGCCGCACTGCCAGGTACGGCCCAGGGAGTCGGCCAGATGGAAGTCCAGCTTGGGGCCGTAGAAGGCGCCGTCGCCCTCGTTGATAACAAAGTCCTTGCCCATGGCGGTGATGGCGGCCTTCAGGATGTCCTGGTTCTTCTCCCACTCCTCCACGGTGCCGATGTGATCCTCGGGCATGGTGGACAGCTCGATGGTGTAGGAAAGGCCAAAGACGGAGTAGACCTCGTCAAACAGGCGCACCGTCTCCTGGATCACGTCCTGCATCTGATCCCGGGTCATAAAGACGTGGGCGTCGTCCTGGTTGAAGCACCGCACCCGGAACAGGCCGTGGAGGGCGCCGGAGAGCTCATGGCGGTGGACAAGGCCGATCTCCCCTACCCGCAGGGGCAGCTCCTTGTAGGAGTGGGGCTCGCTGGCGTAGACCAGCATGCCGCCGGGACAGTTCATGGGCTTCACGGCGAAGTCCACCTCGTCGATAACGGTGGTGTACATATTGTTCTTATAGTGATCCCAGTGGCCCGACCGCTCCCAGAGCTGGCGGTTGAGCATGATGGGGGTGGAGATCTCCACATAGCCGTACTTCTTGTGGATCTTCCGCCAGTAGTCCAAAAGGGTGTTCTTCAGGGTCATGCCCTTGGGCAGGAAGAAGGGGAAACCGGGGCCCTCGTCCCGGAGCATAAACAGGCCCAGCTCCTTGCCCAGCCGGCGGTGATCCCGGCGCTTGGCCTCCTCAATGCGCTCCAGATAGGCGTCCAGCTCCTCCTTTTTGGGGAAGGCGATGCCGTAGATGCGCTGGAGGGTCTCCCGGTTGGAGTCCCCCCGCCAGTAGGCGGCGTTGCAGGCGGTGAGCTTCAGGGCGTTGCCCTTGATGCGCCCGGTGGAATCCAGGTGAGGCCCGGCGCACAGGTCGGTGAACTCCCCCTGCTTGTAGAAGGAGATGGTGGCGTCAGCGGGCAGGTCGTTGATGAGCTCCACCTTGAATGGCTCGCCCTTCTCCTCCATGAACTTCAAAGCCTCCGGCCGGGGCAGCTCGAACCGCTCCAGCTTCAGCTTCTCCTTGCAGATCTTCCGCATTTCCGCCTCGATCTGCTCCAGGTGCTCCGGGGTGAAGGCGAAGGGGGCGTCCATGTCGTAGTACCAGCCCTCGTCGATGGAGGGGCCGATGGCCAGCTTCACCTCGGGCCACAGCCGCTTCACGGCCTGGGCCATCACGTGGGAGCAGGTGTGCCAATAGGTTTTGCGGTAGGTCTCGTTTTCAAAGGTATACTGGTTGTTTTCTTCGCTCATTTTGATTTCCTCCTGTATTCGGGATGAAACAAAAAACGCCTCACCCCTGATGATGTTCAGGGGTGAGGCGCAGTATACGCTCCACGGTTCCACCCTGCTTGCAAGAAGCGCGGAGCCGTCGCGAGCAGCGCGGATGAACCGGAGCGAGGGCGAGGGTCAAGCCACGAAGTGGCTTGCAGACCAGCCCGAGTCGGAGGGAAGCCGCGCGTCGCGAGCAGGCGTAGCGTGACATCTTGCCGCTCGTGTTTGCTGTAACGGGCAAACCCGGCCCGGTTCTCCCGGGCGGCTCGGGAGCGGTCTCCCCGCCGCGTAGCGCAGGATGTTCTCAGCTTCCCATCCCTCTCTGAGCGCCGCAAACGGTTTGGTCTCCGTCAGTGCCGTTTTGACAGCCCCACTATATCACCCGCCGGGAAAATTGTCAAGGGGCGTCAATACCGGTTCACCCAGCCGGAGATGAGAGGGGCGGGCACCAGCCACATGAGCAGAAAGATCGTCAGATTTGCAGCGGTCAGAGAGTTGTAGGCCGCCACAAAGGTCAGGTAAAAGGCCAGCGCCGCGCCCACCATGGAGCCCAGGCAGGCCAACGCCGCGGACAGCCGCACCGCCACCCGCAGCCGCCGGGAGCCCACCACCGCCTCGGCATAGGGGCCCAGGCCCTCCCGGCACAGCACCGCCGTCAGGACATCCGAATGGGGCTGAGACTCCTCGGAGAGCTCCCGGCGGCGCTCCACCGGCGGGAACTCCAGCTTCTCCACCGGCAGCTTGAACCGCTGGCGGAGCATGGAGGGGATCAGATTGAAGTCACGGGTAGCCAGCACCGGGGTCACCCGGGAACGGATGAGGGTATCAATGGCCAATGGGGCCGCCCCGGAGAGGGTGTAGTTCAGCGCGAAGATGCCGGCCAGCTCCCCGTTGATGGCGCAGAACACGGCATTCTTTACATTGAGCCCCTGGGGCAGTGGCACGTCCATCAGCACCATAAAGGGGGCGGAGCCCACCAGCACCAGCTCTCCCCGAATGACCTCGGAGGCGCCGCCGCCCTCATAGGCGGTGAACTGCTCCCCCCGGCGGTAGAGGGTGCCCTGGCTGCGCAGCAGGTCGTAAAAGACCTTGTTGAGGCCGCTGCCGGAATCCCGGATCACCGTGGCGGTGACGGCGATGACCTTGTCGATGGACACATCTCCGAAGATCTTCACCCCGTTGAGCTTCACGGCCCCCGGCGGGAAGAGATCCATATCGGTGAGCAGCAGGTTGGCGCTGCCTGTGGTGTGGATCAATCCCTCCCAGCCCGCCAGGGCCGCCCCCGACTTGCTCAGCCGGGTAGAGAGCTTCCGCCAGGGAAGGGCAAAGCACAGTGTGGCGGACAGCGGCGTGGCGGCGCACAGGATGGCGCCCAGGCACCACAGGAAGTCCTCCGGCCGCTCCCGGCCCACAGAGGCCATGATGGAAAACAGAACGCCGGCAATGAGGATGAGGGGGGCAAGGTAGCGGTAGATGCGCTCGGCGCCGTCCAGGCCCTGGATCTGACTGCCGAAGCCCGCCGGGGAACCCGGCCACTTGGCATAGGTGCCTCTGTTGTTCCACTTGCCCTCGTCCCTCGTCACCAGGTAGGGCTCTGCCACCGCAGCCGCCGTGCGGCAGGCCAGCCGCTGGCCCCGCCGCTTTTGCAGGTTGCCCCACAGCACGCACCACAGGCACAGCCCCGCCACGGCGCACAGCGGCTGCCGCTGGAGGACGCCCTCCGACAGGGTGGGCAGGGTCAGGGCGTCCATCAGCACCGCCAGATTGGCCAGGGCGGCCACCGTGTCCATTCCAGTACGGCTCTGGAAGGGGCGGATGAGGGCCTGTAAAAATCCGTCGAACCCCAGAAGGATGGCCACAATCTGCAAGCCTGCCAGGACGTAGCACCGCCAGACGGCGCTGCCGGCCAGCGGGGCGGGAAGGGGCAGGGGCCTCACCTCCGCCAGAGTCATGTAAAACAGGGCCGCCACCAGTATAAACACCAGCGCACAGCGTCCCCGGGCCCCCTTCAGGCCCTTGCCGTAGCGCTTGGCCAGCTCCGCCGGGGGGATATCCGGGGCGGGGGGGCGCTTCTTTCGGGGCTTCCGCTCCCGGACGGGCGGCGGAGCCTTTTGCTCCTCCACATCCACGCCGGGAATGAGCTTTTCCGCCCTGCGCACCTCAGGGGCCACGGCGGCGGAGGCCTCCTCGTACATATGTCCCGCGAACTCATCCGCCCTGCGGCGGAGGCTGTCCAACCCCGCCGCCACCAGGTTTTCCGGTTCTGCCTCCGGCTCCGGCTGGGCCGTCTGGCCCGGAAACTCCAGGATCTTGGGGGTCTCTTTGGCCTCCGGCGGCAGCGCGGGCTCCGGCTCCGGCCCGGGGGCCTCCCCCTTGGGCTGGACGGGGAAGGGCACCGTGTTCTCCCGCCAGTCGCTCCCCTTCTCGTCCTCCGGGGTCTCTCCGGAAAGGGAGGCCGTCTCCTCCTCCGGCTCCTCAGGCTCCGGAGGCGCTCCGCTGCCAAACTCCTTCAAAATGGCGTCCAGGGAGAACTCGTCCTCCTGCCGCCGGTCATCGTCCCGGTCTTTTGCCACGGGGAGCTCCCCCCTTTCTCTTGGTTTATCTTACAGAGCGTTGTCAAGCTCTGAGCAGGTCAGGATGCAAGCTCCGCTCTTCTTACATTCTCTGTCTTACCGCTTCATAGAGCAGGATGGCCGCGGCGGCAGAGGCGTTGAGGGAGTTGAGCTTCCCCTTCATGGGAATGGACAGCAGCACGTCGCAGGTCTCCCGCACCAGGCGGCTCATGCCCGTGCCCTCGCTGCCGATGACGATGGCGGCGCTCCCCTTCAGGTCGGCCTGGTAGATGGTCTGCCTGGCGTCGGCGGCGGTGCCGTAGACCCAAACCCCCTGCTCCTTCAGCTCCTTGAGGCAGGCGGTGAGGTTGGCCACCCGGGCCACGGGAACGTGGCTCACCGCCCCGGCGGAGGTCTTGGCCACCACCGCCGTCAGCCCGGCGGAGCGGCGCTTGGGGATGATGACTCCGTGGGCTCCGGCACACTCGGCGGTACGGATCACCGCCCCCAGGTTGTGGGGGTCGGAGAGCTCGTCGCAGACCACCAGCAGAGGGGGCTCCCCCCTGTCCCGGGCGATCTGGAGAATGTCCGCCACGTCCACATATTCCCGGACGGCGGCCACGGCGATGACTCCCTGGTGGGAGTGGGTGACGCTCATGGCGTCCAGCTTCCGCCGGTCGCAGTCCACCACGGCGCAGCCGGCGGCGCGTGCCTTGGCGGCGATATGACCCAGGGCGGCGTCGGTCTCCCCCCTGGCAATGTAGATCTTGTCGATGCTCGTCCCGGCCCGGAGGGCCTCGATGACCGCGTTGCGGCCCTCGATGATCCCATCGGACTGCTCTTGACGCGCTTTCCAGTTTTCCCGGCGGTCGTCAGCCATGGCCTGTCCTCTCTTTCTCCCGTGCAATTATGGCAAGTATAACATATTTTTCCGCCGAGAAAAAGGGGGAAAGTTACATCTATCCTTTTTTCTCCCCATCTGTTATAATAAGGGTATTCTTTTCTCACTCTCCCTAAGAAGGTGTTTCCTTATGAAAAAAATACTGGCCCTCCTTCTCTCCCTCTCCCTGCTGCTGCCGGCCTGTCCGGCCCTGGCCGATGAGGCGCTCTACGCCCCCATCCCCGACTGGGCGGCGCAGCATTACGAATACCTGAGGCAGTCGGACATCTATCCCCTCTCCTCCGGGAGCATCACCCGGGGCGAGTTTCTGGATCTGCTGGTCAGCGCCCTGGCCGCGGCGGTGCCGGTGGATCAGCTGGACGCCATTACGCCCAAGCGGGCCGACTACTTTGCCGACAACTACGCCAACTCCTACTGGGCCGACGTGATGTGCCGGGCCGCCGCCTACGGCATCGCCGAGGGCTGGGTGGACTTGGACGACGGCAAGCGCTACGGCAATTTCCAGGCCGTCCTCACCCGCCAGGAGGCGGCCAAAATGATCTGTACCACGCTGGATTTCTTCTCCTCTATGGGCTACGCCGTCTCCGCGGACGACGATCCCGCCGTCTACACCGACGCCGGCCTCATTCCCGACTGGGCCGCCCCCTTCGCTGAGCGCATCGCCTCCTACGCCATCATGCGGGGGGATGAGTTCCTGAACTTCAACCCCACCGTCCAGCTGGATTGGCCCTCCACCGCCGTCATGGTCAGCCGGATTCTGGCCATGATGGAGACGGCGGTGGCCTCTGCCAAGCCCGGCGTCCCCCTTCAAAGCGAGTTGGACTGGGCCGGGGCCCTGCGGGTGCCCGACCCCTCCGCGGCCAAGGCCCTCACCGGCTATGCCAAGGGCTACTACGCCATCGACAACGGCGATGGCACCCTCTCCGCCCTGGTGGTGCCCCCCAGCGCCACTACCTATGAGGAGGGCCAGTTCGTCGCCACGGAGCCCACGGAGTTTTTTGTGGAGCGCTACGATGCCACGGGCAAGGCCGTCTCCACCCGGGCCCTGCCTATGGAGCTTCCCATCTTCGGCGGCTTCCTGGCCGGGGCGGACGGCAATTTTTACCTGGCCTTCGGGGCGGAAAATCCCGAAGAAGCGGATACCGCCGAGGTCTGGCGCATCGTCAAGTACGACAAGGACTGGAACCGGATCGCGGCCGCCTCAGTCACCGGGGGAGAGAGCGGCACCGTCATCCCCTTCCGCTCCACTGTGGCCCGCCTGGCCCTGTCCGCCGACGGCAGGGAGCTCACTCTCCACGCCGCCCGGCAGATGTACACCGACGCGGAGGACGGCAAGCGCCGCCAGTCCGACGTCACCATCACCGTGGACACGGCGGACATGAAGACCGTCTCGGTCACTGGCCAGTCCTCCCTCTCCCACTCCTTCGGACAGTTCGTCCAGTATGACGGGGACAAGGCGTTCACCGTGGATCACACCGACGGCGACCCCAGGGCCTTCCTCCTGCGCAGCGACAGCCGGGACGTGACCCTTCTGGAGCTGGCGGGGCCGGCGGGGCAGAATGTGACCCACGCCGTGGGCAGCGGCTTTGAGGTATCCCAGGACGGCTTTCTCTTCCTGGGCTGCTCCGCCCCCCAGAAGGACTTCGACCGGGAGATGGATGCGGCCTGGAACGTCTTCCTTACCTATACCGACAGCACCCTGAACAAGACCACCCTCACCTGGCTCACCGCCGTGGACGGGCAAAGCGTGACCCACGCCCGGTTGGTGAAGCTCAGCGGCAACGCCTTCCTGGCTATGTGGAGCGCGGACGGCAACATCCACTACCAGCTTCTCAGCGGCAAGGGGGCCAAGCGGGGGGACGAGGGCGTTCTCCGTGCCGCCGCCATGCCCACCACCCAGCCGGTGGTGGGACAGGACGGCACGGTGCGCTGGATCGGCGTCGAAGCGCCCCAGACCTATGCCCAGCGCTCCCAGGCTTACATCTACACCCTCCAGGTGGAATTCTGAAAGGAGAGTGCGACCCATGACAAAATACACGGAACGTTTGGGCACCCCGCTTCTGTTTCACAAGTTCATGAACTACGTCTTCCTGCCCCTGAGCTTCCTCTTCGCCATGGAGCGGCTCATTGTGGAACACGCCCTGCTTTTCTCCGGCAACTGGATCACCACCATCGACGCCTGTTCCGTCTTTGCCACGCTGCTGCTCACCGCCCTCGCCTTTGTGGGCCTTCTCCAGTGGAAGTCCTTTGGGTGGTACGGCCTTATGATCCTCCAGGCGGTGCAGTTCCTCTTTTCCCTTGTCACCCTGGTCATCTACGCCCTCTATCTCCCCGACCAGATCAACGCGGTCGCCGTCCAGGCGGCGGGCATCGCCCTGCGGGGCGTTCTGGTGGGGATCTACTACCTCAAGCGTAAGCCCCTGTTCTTCCCCGTCCGGGATACCGCCGGCGCGGGTTCCGGGCTTTGAGCCTTCTCCGCACAGAAAAGGACGGCGAGAGCCGTCCTTTTTTCTATTCATAGAAAGTTTACCACCCCTTTCCTTGTATTTTTTTATCCCTTGTGCTATGATATTTGCTGATATCTTTCACTTCAATTGTAAAGGGGAACCTTCCATGCCCGATCAGAATAATAACCGCAGGCCCGACCAGTCCGGCGGGCCCAAGCGGAAAAATACCATGATGCTCCTGTCCCTGGTTCTCTGGGCCCTGGCCATCACCGTATTTGTCAACTACGCCTCCTCCATGTACCGGCAGACCAACTCCGTGGAGATCGACTACGGCACCTTCCGGCAGATGGTGGTGGACGACAAGGTGGCCCGGGTGGTCATGGCCTCGGACAAATTCGTCATCTACCCCAAGATAGACGAAAAGGGGGTCTACGCCGCCCCTGACGTGGCCCCCTCCGGCTCCCTGTCCGTCCCCTCCCAGGACAACCTGCCCCCCATCGGCACCGAGGAGGTCACCTATTACTGCGTGCCCTGGGCTGACGACGAGCTCATCCCCCTGCTGGAGGAGCACGGGGTCACCCGGTTTGGCCCGGAGTATCAGGAGCCGCTGTCCCCCATCGTCTCCTTCCTGGCCTACTATATCCTGCCCACAGTTCTGATGGTGGGTCTGATGTACCTTCTGTTCCGCTCCATGTCCTCCAAGATGGGCGGTATGGGCGGCATCGGCGGCGTGGGCAAGGCCAACGCCAAGGTCTATGTGGAAAAGAAAACCGGGGTCACCTTCCGGGACGTGGCCGGCCAGGACGAGGCCAAGGAGTCTCTCCAGGAGATCATCGACATTCTCCACAACCCACAAAAGTACACCGAGATTGGCGCCAAACTGCCCAAAGGCGCGCTCCTGGTAGGCCCGCCGGGCACGGGCAAGACCCTGCTTGCCAAGGCCATCGCCGGCGAGGCCAACGTCCCCTTCTTCTCCATCTCCGGCTCCGACTTTGTGGAGATGTTCGTGGGCGTGGGCGCCAGCCGTGTCCGCGACCTCTTTAAGGAGGCCAGCAAGATGGCCCCCTGCATCATCTTCATCGACGAGATCGACACCATCGGCAAATCCCGCGACAGCCGCCTGGGCGGCAACGATGAGCGGGAGCAGACGTTGAACCAGCTGCTGGCCGAGCTGGACGGCTTCGACCCCACCAAGGGTGTCATCGTCCTGGCCGCCACCAACCGGCCCGAGGTGCTGGACAAGGCCCTTCTCCGGCCCGGACGGTTCGACCGGCGCATCACCATCGACCGTCCCAACCTGGCCGGACGGCTGGCCACCCTGCAGGTGCACACCCGGAACATCCGCCTGGCCGAGGACGTGGATCTCCACAAGATCGCCCTGGCCACCGCCGGGTGCGTGGGCAGCGACCTTGCCAACCTGGTCAACGAGGCCGCCCTCCGGGCGGTGCGCAAGGGCCGCAAGCTGGTCACCCAGGAGGATCTGCTCTCCTCCTTCGAGTTCGTCATCGCGGGCAGCGAGAAGAAAAACAGCGTCCTCACCGAGTTTGAAAAGAAGCTCGTCGCCTACCACGAGGTGGGCCACGCCATGGTGGCCTATAAGCAGAAGAACGCCGAACCGGTGCAGAAGATCACCATCGTCCCCCACACCGAGGGAAGCCTGGGCTACACCCTCCTCATGCCCGAGGAGGACAAGACCAACCTGCGCACCAAGGAGGAGCTGATGGCCAAGATCACCGTCTCCATGGGCGGCCGGGCCGCCGAGGAGGTCATCATGCACACCATGACCAACGGCGCCAGCCAGGACATTCAGGAGGCCACCAATATCGCCCGGAACATGGTGGCCATGTTCGGCATGAGCGAGGAGTTCGGCATGATGGCCCTGGGCAGCGTGCGCAACCAGTACCTGGACGGAGGCTACGGCCTGGACTGCGCCCAGGACACCGCCGCCGTCATGGACAACGCTGTGAAGGCCATCCTGGACGTGTGCTACGCCGATGCGGTGAAACTCATCGAGGAAAACCGGGACTTGATGGACAAGGTGGCGGCCTACCTGCTGGAGAAGGAAACCATCACCGGCGGCGAGATGGTGGCCATCATCGAGGGCCGGGATCCCGCCCTGGTGGAGGGGGCCTACACCTCTACCATGACCGAGCCCAAGCCCCTGCCGGGAGATATCGAGCCCCCGGCGAAGAACATCCACATTGTCAGCCAGCCGGTGGAAACCCCGGCCGAGCTTCCCGGGGAGACACCGGAGGAGCGCGCCGGCGAGGACGAGTCCAAAGACGAATAAGCGCCGAAAATAAGCAGGGCGGGGAAGAAATTCTTCCCCGCCCTCTTTTTATGCCCGGAGGGCGCCCTCCCGCCCCAGGCGGCAGCCCTGCTCGAAAAAGTGTCTGCACTCCAGCTCCATCTCGTCCCCCATCGCCTCGGTATACTCGTCCAAAAGGCGGTGGATGGCGGGGCAGAGCAGGCGCATATTGGTGTACAGCTCTCTCTGTCTTCTGGCAATGGCGTCGTATTCCTCGCTCTGGTAGATATCGCCCTCGTCAAAGCGTTTGGCCTTCTGGTAGAGCTCTTCTAAAGAATCTTTCATAGTGCCCTCCTTAAATTGACATTTAGTGAATGTCATTTATGGGTGTAATATAACATATACTTTACCCAACTGACAAGCAGTTCGTGTCGAGCTGTGTCGAATGGGTGGAGAATATGTTTAAAAACAAGGCTTCCGGCGGAAAACTGAATATTTCAGGAAAGAAAATCAGTGAACTACGGATGGCCCTGCCCGGAAAGATCTCCCAGAAGAAACTGGCAGATATGCTGCAATTGGAAGGTTTGGGAATAGAAAAGAACGCAATCCAGAAAATCGAAAGCGGAGAGCGGTTTGTCACTGACATTGAACTCAAGGCCTTCGCCAAGGTTTTCGGCGTTACCACAGACGACCTTCTGCCCACCGACCAAGAAGATGAAAAAGACCCTGCCGGCTGACCGGCAGGGTCTTTTTCATCTTGAGGAAAGTAGCGCGACAAGTGAAATGGCCATTGCAGAAAAGCTGGTCATTGCAGACAGAATTGCTACGACATAATTACGGTCTTTTTCATATGCGATCTCATTTGCCGCGCCAAACAACGCAAGCCCAAATACGGCACACAGCATTGTGATTATCAAAAATAGTATTACTGCAAAAATAGCAACTACTATATCTATCACATTCACCGAATTTCCGTTATTCAAAGCCGCTGTAACAATATCATAAAGATAGGAAAGAAATCCAAATACGCCGAAAAGCGTCATCATTGCAAATATGCAAGAAAATACTGTTAATATTACCTGTGCAAAACTAGCAAACGTCATTGCCGTCATTTGCCCTTTTGATTTTCGGCTGTCTACCACAGCTACCTTTAACGCCTTCCAAAAACCGACTTTTTCACGTTGAGGATCATTATCCGCACCTTTTACCATTTCCTGTGCCTTAACGATTGCCTTTGCCAGTTTGTCGTAATCTATTTCCATGCTCACGTTTTCTATATGATTATTTACTGTCCGCCCTCTTCCCATTGCTCTGCCCTTCTTTCTCTATATTTGCAGCTTCAAAAAGCGCTGATTTGCAGATAGGAAGTCCCCCGGCGGAATCTCCGCCGGGGGACTATTTCCATTCAAAAACTATCGTTTAGTACATCCCGCCCATGTCGGGGGCGGCGGGAGCGGGAGCGGGAGGCTCGGGCTTGTCGGCCACCAGAGCCTCGGTGGTCAGCAGCACGGCGGCGATGGAGGCGGCGTTCTCCAGGGCGGAGCGGGTCACCTTGGTGGGATCCACAATACCGGCCTTCATCATGTCGCAGTAGGTCTCGCTGTAGGCGTCGTAGCCGTAGCCCACCTTGCCCTCCTTGACCTTCTCCAGCACCACGCTGCCGTCCACGCCGGCGTTGACGGCGATCTGGCGCACAGGCTCGGCCAGGGCGGCGGCCACGATCTGCACGCCGGTCTTCTCGTCGCCCTCGGTGGTCTTCAAAAGCTTCTCCACAGCGGGGATGGCGTTGACATAGGCGGTGCCGCCGCCGGCCACGATGCCCTCCTCCACCGCGGCGCGGGTGGCGTTGAGGGCGTCCTCGATGCGCAGCTTCTTCTCCTTCATCTCGGTCTCGGTGGCAGCGCCCACGCGGACAACGGCCACGCCGCCGGCCAGCTTGGCCAGCCGCTCCTGGAGCTTCTCCTTGTCATAGTCGGAGGTGGTCACATCGATCTGGCTGCGGATCTGGGCCACACGGGCCTTGATGTCGGCGCTCTTGCCCGCGCCGCCCACGATGATGGTGTTCTCCTTGGTCACCTTCACCTGCTTGGCCTTGCCCAGCATGGCCATGGTGGCGTCCTTCAGCTCCAGGCCCACCTCTTCGCTGACCACGGTGCCGCCGGTGAGGATGGCGATATCCTGGAGCATCTCCTTACGCCGGTCGCCGTAACCGGGGGCCTTGACGCAGCAGACGTTCAGCGTGCCCCGCAGGCGGTTGACGATGAGGGTGTTGAGGGCCTCGCCCTCCACGTCCTCAGCCACGATGAGCAGCTTCTTGCCGGACTGCACCACCTGCTCCAGCAGGGGCAGCAGATCCTGCACGGCGGAGATCTTCTTGTCGGTGATGAGGATGATGGCGTCGTCCAAAACGGCCTCCATCTTCTCCATATCGGTGGCCATGTAGGGGGTCACATAGCCCCGGTCGAACTGCATGCCCTCCACCACCTCAGAATAGGTCTCGGCGGTCTTGGACTCCTCCACGGTGATGACGCCGTCGGCGCCCACCTTCTCCATGGCCTCGGCGATGAGCTTGCCGATGGTCTCGTCCCCGGAGGAGATGGCGCCTACCCGGGCGATGTCCTCGGTGCCCTTGACCTTCTTGGAGTTCTTCTTGATCTCCTCAATGGCGGCGTCGGCGGCGGCCTTGATGCCCTTCTTCATAATCATGGGGTTGGCGCCGGCGGCCAGGTTCTTCAGGCCCTCACGGACGATGGCCTGGGTGAGCAGGGTGGCGGTGGTGGTGCCGTCGCCGGCCACATCGTTGGTCTTGGTGGCGACCTCCTTGACCAGCTGGGCGCCCATGTTCTCCATGGGGTCGGGAAGTTCGATCTCCTTGGCGATGGTCACACCGTCGTTGGTGATGAGGGGAGAGCCGTACTTCTTATCCAGCACTACGTTACGGCCCTTGGGGCCCATGGTGATCTTCACGGTGTCGGCCAGCTGATCCACGCCCTTCTGCAGGGCCTTGCGGGCCTCCTCGCCGTAAGCAATGATCTTAGACATAATCCATTACCTCCTAAAATTACTCGACTACGGCGAGAATGTCGCCCTGACGCACGATGGTGTACTCCACGCCGTCCACCTTGACCTCGGTGCCGGAATACTTGCCGGTGATGACCTTCTGGCCCTTCTTCACGGTCATCTTGACCTCCTTGCCGTCCACCAGGCCGCCGGGGCCCACGGCCACGATCTCGGCCACCTCCGGCTTCTCCTTGGCGCTGCCGGTGAGGATGAGGCCGGACTTGGTCTTCTCCTCGGCCTCCACCATCTTGATGATGACCCGGTCTCCCAAAGGCTTCAGCTTCATAACTTGGTTCCTCCTTATATTATTTTTTCTTACTTAGCTTTTTCAGAGGATTAGCACTCAAATAATCAGAGTGCTAACCGCAAGTAAGATAATACCTCTCCTGTCATAAAAAATCAACCCCCTTTTTTGAAAAAAGAGGGCTGATTTCTAAAAAATTCAATTTTTGTTCACAAAGTGGCCAAGGGAGTGCTAATCCCGCAGGAGGGGCGGCTCACCGCCAGAACAGACCCGCCGGATAGAAGAAGTTCACCTTCTGCCGGGCCAGGCGCAGAGTAAAGTCCCTGCCCCGCATGACCTCTCCGTCCACTACCACCGTCAGCTCCTCCTCAGAAGAGAACCGGGCCTCCTGCCCGTGGTAGTCCCGCACCACCTCCGGGCACTCCCTGTAGCGGCCGGAGGCGTATTTCCCCACATAGCGGGCAAATTTCAAAAGGCCCAGGTCTCCCACCAGAAGCATATCCAGCACCCCGTCGTCGGGCATGGCCTCAGGGACGGGGCAGAACCCGCCGCCGTAATGCCTGCCGTTGCAGGCGCAGAAGATGGCGGTGGGGCCGCTGTAGCAGATGGAGCCCATTTCCACCGTCATGGGCCGGGCGATGCCCCTGCAGACCTCCACCACAAGAGAGAGGATATAGGCCAGCTTTTTGCCCACCAGGGGAAGCCCCTTAAAGCGGTGCACGCCGACGGCCACCCGGGCGTCCACCCCGGCGCAGACCACGTCCAGGCCCAGAAGGCCGTTGCACTCCATAAGATCCAGGGCCGTCTGGGGCCCATCCTTGAGCTGGGCGATGTCGAAAAAGCGGCGGCGCTCCTTCCTGCCGAAGATGCGCAGGAAATCGTTGCCCGTCCCCAGAGGCACATTGGTCACCGCCGCCTGGTCGTGGCCCGCGGCGGCGTTGACCACCTCATTGAGGGTACCGTCCCCGCCGCAGGCGTAGAGCCGCACCGGCCCGGCCTCCTGAAGGGCCTCCTCCGCCAGCCGGCGGGCGTCCCCCGCCCGGGCGGTGCAGGCCACCTGGCAGCCGCCCTGGGGAAAGGCCGCCAGGATGCGCTTTTTCAGCTCCTCCACCCTGCCGCTGCGCCCTGCGGCGGGGTTGATGATGAACAGGTGCCGCATCAGAACAGATCCATCCGCTGCTCGGGCCGGGCCAGCCGGGCGGCCAGGGCGGCGGCCTCCGCCCGGGTCACCAGGTCGCCGGGCCGGAAGGACAGGTTTGCGTCCACCCCGGTGAGGATGCCCTTGACATAGAGTCCGTAGATGGCCTGGGCGCCCTCGTCCCGGCCGGACACGTCCCCCACCGCGGCCATCACCCGCACCAGGCTGTTCCGGTCGGGCAGGCTCCGGGCCAGGCTGGTGGCCCCAAAGACCTGGGCCAGCTCCCGGCGGGTGATCTGCCGCTCATAGTCGTCAAACTGTCCGGCCGTGATGGTGCCGCTGGCCAGGCAGTAGTCCACCGCCTCGATGTACCAGGGGGTGGAGACATGGGCGGTGGTGTGGAAGGTGTCCCCCTTGAACCGGCTGTCCATGTTGGCCGCCATCTGGAGGGCCTCCGCCACCGTCACCTCCCGGTTCGGCTCAAAGGCGTTGTTCCCTGTGCCCGACATGATGCCGGTATTATAGGCGATGTCCACCCACATGGAATACCAGTCCCGCCCCCGGACGTCGGTGAAGGCGGGCAGCCGGCCCCGGGTCAGGGGGAACTGGCTGCCCTCCACCCCCAGGCTCTGGAGAATACCGGGAAGGCGAAACAAGGGCACGATGGTGCGGCTGCCGCCCCCGGCGGTGAGGATCAGGGCGTCCAGGCCGCCGCTGGTGCCCAGCTCCACATTTTCATAGGTGATGGGGTAGACCTCGTTGGTCTTTTTCCCCTCCTCATTCAGGTAGGGCAGCACGCTCACCACCCCCCAGCGGTTTCCCTTCTGGGCGATGTAGAGGCCGAAGCCCGCGGGCATGAGGGTATCGTACTCCGGCGGGATCAGATACGCCCCGTCGGGCCGGATGACCCCCAGCCGCCCGTTCAGGTTCACCGCCGCCATCCCCAGGGAGAAGGAGACCACGGAGTCATACTGAAGGGGGATGGCCACACTGCCGTCGCCGCCTGCGAAGCCCCACTTTCCATTCTCCACCGCCTGGGCAAAGCCCTCCTGATAACCGTAGACAGTGACGGCAACGGCCCCCGGCGCCAACCCGGTCAGCGCCAGGCACAGAGCCAGGGTCAGCGCCGCCAGCCGCTTTTTCCGCTTCATTTCCCCTCTCCCCTCCTTCCCAGGTACTGGAACAGGTCGCATTTCAACATTCCGTTATAGAGCTTACGTTTTTTGTCCGCCGCTTTTCCGAAGGTGCGCTCAAACTCGGTGTGGGAACTCATCAGGTAGAGGCTCCAGCCGGCGGGCGCCCTCCGCCAGGCCCTGCCGAAGGCGGCGTAGAGCCCCTCGGCCTCGTGCTTATCGCTCAGCCGCTCCCCATAGGGGGGATTGGTCACCACCCGGCCCGCCGGCTCCGCGGGGGCAAAGTCGGCGGCGTCGGCCACCTCGAAGCGGACGGCCTCCTCCACTCCCGCTTTGACCGCGTTGCTCCGGGCCAGCTCCACCGCCTGGGGGTCGATGTCTCCGCCCCAGATATCATAGCTGCCGTGGTATTCCAGATCCATGGCCCGGTCGGCCTCCTCCATCCACAGCCGCGCCGGGGCCCAGGGCCACTTTTGGGCGGTGAAGGAGCGCTCCAGGCCGGGGGCCCGGTTTTTGGCGATGAGGGCGGCCTCGATGGGAATGGTGCCCGAACCGCAGAAGGGATCCCGGAAGGGATAGCGCCCCCGGTAGCGGGACAGGAGCACCATCCCCGCCGCCAGGGTCTCCCGCAGAGGGGCCGTCACGCTCATGGCCCGGTAGCCCCGCTTGTGGAGGCTGGGCCCCGTGGTATCCAGGAAAAGCTCCGCTTCGTCCTTCATGAGCATGATCCGGATCTGATAGACGCTCCCGCTCTCAGGCAGCCGTTCCAGGCCGTACTTTTCTCCCAGGCGGTCGCCCACCGCCGCCCGGAGCACCGCGCCGCAGCGCTGCTCTGAGGTGAGCCTGGAGTTCAGGCTCCGGCACCGGACGGGAAAGGCCCCCTCCCTGGGAATGAAATCCTCCCAGGGCAGCGCGCGGGCTCCGTCATAGAGGGCGTCGAAATCGGGGGCGGGAAAGGAGCCCAGGCGGAGAAGCACCCGCTCGCCGGTGCGCAGGTTCAGGTTGGCCCGGATCATGGCCTTTGCATCCCCCGTAAAGAACACCCGGCCATTTTCCGCCCGGACATTCTCCAGCTCCATGCGCCGCAACTCCTCGGCGCACACCCCTTCCAGTCCGAAGAGCGTGGGCACCGAAAAGGTCAGCTTTTCCATCTGTCTCCCCCCTCCGTTTTCACTAAGACCCCAGTTTAATTTAGGATAGATATATTATACCTGTTTTCGACGGTTTTGGCAACCTCTATCCACCTCCTCCGCCGGGCAAAAAAGTGTCCGCCTGCCCCCTTTCAAAATATTGTTAAAAAAATAACGTTAAATAATTGACAATATTGACGGGAGGGTGTATAATAAAATTGTACCAAGGGAACCCCTGGTCATATCCAATAAAGGAGCTGATGAAAATGCCCTGGCTTCCCAGCGTCGTCTGGCTCATCCTGCTCATCCTCTTCGCCCTGGTGGAGGCCGCCACTGTGGGCCTTGTGTCGGTGTGGTTTGCCGCCGGAGCCCTGGCCGCTCTGCTCGCCACCTTCTTCACCGCCAACATCTGGCTCCAGATCGGCCTGTTCGCCCTGGTCTCCGCCGTGGCGCTGGTGCTTCTGCGGCCGCTGTCCAAAAAGTACGTCAGCCCCAAGGCCGTGGCCACCAACGCCGACCGGGTCCTGGGCCGGGAGGCGGTAGTCACCGAGGAGATCGACAACCTCACCGCCGCCGGCGCGGTGAAAGTCCTGGGCACGGAGTGGACGGCCCGCTCCACCACAGGGCAGGCCATCCCCGCCGGCGAGACCGTGCTCGTTGACCGTATCGAGGGGGTCAAGCTCTTCGTCACCCCCGTCCAGACTGGAAAGGAGTAATCATCATGCCGCTTTACGCAAAGATCATTCTGGCCATCCTGGCCGTCCTGGTCGTCCTCCTGCTGGCGCTGAACTTTAAGATCGTCCAGCAGTCCCGGGCCTACGTCATCACCCGTCTGGGCGGGTTCCACACCATCTGGAACCAAGGCCCCCACTTCAAAGTCCCCTTCATCGACCGCATCGTGAAGGTGGTCTCCCTGAAGGAGCAGGTGGTGGACTTCGCCCCCCAGCCCGTCATCACCAAGGACAACGTCACCATGCAGATCGACACGGTGCTCTACTTCGCCATCACCGATCCCAAGCTCTACACCTACGGCGTGGAGCACCCCATGTCCGCCATTGAGAACCTGACCGCCACCACCCTGCGCAACATCATCGGCGAGCTGGAGCTGGATCAGACCCTCACCAGCCGGGACATCATCAACTCCAAGATGCGCTCCCTGCTGGATGAGGCCACCGACCCCTGGGGCATCAAGGTCAACCGGGTAGAGCTGAAGAACATCATCCCGCCCCGGGAGATCCAGGACGCCATGGAAAAGCAGATGAAAGCGGAACGGGAGCGCCGGGAGTCCATCCTTCAGGCCGAGGGCACCAAGCAGAGCCAGATCCTGGTGGCCGAGGGCGAGAAGCAGTCCGCCATTCTGAAGGCCGAGGCCGCCAAGGAGGCCGCCATCAAGCGGGCTGAGGGCGAGAAGGAGGCCCGCATCATGGCCGCCGAGGCGGAGGCCCAGGCCATCCTCCAGGTGCAGCAGGCCACCGCCCAGGCCCTGAAGCTGCTCAACGAGGCCGCCCCCACCGACCAGGTGGTGAAGCTCAAGGCCCTGGAGGCGTTCCAGAAGGCCGCCGACGGCAAGGCCACCAAGCTCATCATCCCCAGCGAGATCCAGGGCCTGGCCGGTCTGGCCGCCAGCGCCAAGGAGGTCTTCACCGAGGATCCCAAGGAAAAGCCATGACCCTATCGCCCCGCCCAGACAAAACTGGGCGGGGCTTTCTCTTAATTGAGCACAATTTAGATGAAGACGCCATTCATATGTTGACACCATATCATTTCCTTGTTATACTCGTAACAATATGGCCCCAAACTTTGGAGCCATATTTCCAACCCACTACCGTTTAAAAAGGAAGGTATGAAATGAGAAGTAAAAAGCTAATTTCCGTCGGCCTGGCGCTGGCAATGGTTCTCGGCCTGGCGTCCTGCGGAGGCAGCAAGGATCCCGCCCCCAACGCGCCCGACAGCCAGTGGGCTGACGGCACCTATACCAGCAGCGCCAACGGCATGAACGGCGCCGTAAAGGTCTCCGTCACCGTAGAGGGCGGCAAGATCACCAAGGTAGACGTGGTGGATCATCAGGAGACGGCGGGTATTTCCGATCCCGCTCTGGAGCAGATCCCCGCCGCCATTGTAGAGGCCCAGTCCACCGAGGTGGATGTGGTCTCCGGCGCCACTATGACCTCCAACGCCATTATTGAAGCCGCCAAGAAGGCTCTGAGCGGCGAGGGCGAGGATGAGGTCGGTGCTCTGGAGCTGACCGTGGAGCCAGACGTGATCGTGGTAGGCGCCGGCATGGCCGGCCTGACCGCCGCGGTGCGCGCCTCTGAGCTGGGCGCTAAGGTACTGGTTCTGGAGCAGAACTTCCGGGTGGGCGGCTCTGCCAACACCGCCGGCGGCTCTATCTCCGGCGCAGGCTACGAGATCCAGAAGGCCGCCGGCATCGAGGACAGCCCCGAGGCTTTTTATGACGATTTTGTCAATATGGGCGGCGGCGAGCAGAACTTGAACCCTGAGGTTGCTCACGTCCACGCCCAGAAGGCCGGTGAGGCCATCGACTGGCTGAAGGACTATGTGGGCGTGGAATTTGGCGACACCGTGGACAGCGGCGGATACCTGACCATGAACACCTTCCGCGTGACCTATACTGCCGGCGGCGCTTCCTCCGGCGGCGGCCTGTACTTTATCAACGCCCTGTCCGCCAAGCTGGACGAGGCCATTGCCGCGGGCAGCGCTCAGCTGTGCCTGAACACCATGGTAGACGATGTTGTCCTCAACGACAAGGGCGACATCTGCGGCGTAAAGGTGGGCGAGCAGGTCATCAACGCTCCCTCCGTGGTCATCGCCACCGGCGGCTACGGATACAGCGAGAAGTGGCTGAAGGAGTATAACTTCACCAACATCACCTCCAACGACCCTGTCACCGCCATCGGTAGCGGCTTTGACTTCGCCCGGACCGCTGGGGCCGCCTTTGACAACATGGACTACTGCTCCTGCTACGGTGGTTCTGTGCCCGTCAGCGGTTTCCAGGCTTCCCTGCGCTGCAACATCAACTATAACGGCGCCATCTGGGTCAACACCGCCGGCGACCGGGTCTTCAACGAGCCGGCGGCTACCTCCATGGATAAGCGGACCGTGTGGCGTACCACCGACCAGAACACCATCTATGTAGTCCTCACCAAGGATATGATCTCTGACGACGCCGCTCTGTTTACCGGTATGATGAGCAACTCCGCCGGATTCACCAACGAGGAGAAGATCGCCGAGCTCATCGAGCAGGGCTATATGTTCGAGGCCGACTCCATTGAGGCTCTGGCCGAAAAGATCGGCGCCGCCAACCTGCCCGCCACCGTGGCGCAGTACAACACCGACTGCGCCGCCGGCAAGGACAGCGTCTTTGGCCGCACCGATAACCTGCTGCCCCTGGAGGGTGATACCACCTACTACGCCGTTCTGACCTGGCCCTACCTGATGATGACCGCCGGCGGTCCCCGGATCAACGGCGACGCTCAGCTGGTTCGTGAGGACGGCTCCGTGGTGGGTGGCGCTTACCTGGCCGGCGAACTCATCGGCTCTGCCAACATTGCCGGTCACAACACCATCGGCGGCATTGGCCACGGCATGTGCGCCACCTGGGGCCGGATCGCTGCTGAGAACGCCTGCAAAAACGCCGGCGTAACCAAGTAAGTTCCCCCCTCTTAAAGTCCGACTGTAAACGAAGGATCCCGGTTTCCGGGATCCTTCCTTTTTCTGTCCCAGGGCGTGGAGCCCAGGCACCGGAAGCTCTTGTTTTTTCCCTTTCTTTGTGCTATCATGCTGTTATCTGTATCTATGCCGTTCTCCCTCTCATTAAGGAGGCGTCTGACTTGCATAAAAAGAGCCTGTCTCATCTGTTGGAGCCCAGCTTCCGGCTTTACTTCATCTGCCTGGCCGCCTTCGCCCTGGCCACCGCCCTGGCGGGCCATTACGGCCTGGCCATGGCCGAGGCCGCCATCGTGCTGGTGCTCCTCCTCTACTTCCGGGGCCGCAGCGACGCCCGGAGGAAGGAGATCCTGGGCTACATCGAGAATATCACCTACAACATGGACGTGGTCGCCAAGGACACCATGGTCAACGCCCCCCTGCCTATGGTCATCTTCCGGCCGGAGACCGAGGAAGTCATTTGGTCCAATGACCGCTTCCTCCAGATCACCGGGGAGCGGGATCACCTCTTCGACCGAAAGATCACCGAGGCGGCCCCCGGCTTTAACACCCGCTGGCTCATGGAGGGCAAGACCCAGTGTCCCAGCGAGGTCTTCCTGGATGGGCGGCGGTTCCTGGTCTTCGGCCACCTGGTGCGCACCGACGACAAAAACGCCCGCAGCTATCTGGCCACCACCTACTGGGTGGACGTCACTGACTTCTCCCAGATCCGCGACCAGTTTTACGAGACCCGGCCCGTGCTGGCCATCCTCAACCTGGACAACTACGAGGAGCTGTTCAAGGGGGTCAGCGACAATGTGAAGGCGGCAATGCTCTCCGACATCAACCGCTGTCTGGACGCTTGGTGCGCCCCCACCGAGGGCCTTCTGTGCCGGTACGACCGGGATCACTACCTGCTCATCTTCGACGAGCGGTTCCTCCCCAGCTTTGTCGAGAAGAAGTTCGACATTCTCGATCAAGTCCACGAGGTAGTCAACCCCAACGGGCTGCCCTCCACGCTCTCCATCGGCGTGGGACGGGACGCGGAAACTTACGCCGACCTGTTCCAGTTCGCCTCCCTTTCCCTGGAAATGGCTCTGAGCCGCGGCGGCGACCAGGCGGTGGTGAAAAACCGGTTTAATTTTGAGTTCTACGGCGGCAAGCGGGCCAGCGACACGGAAAAACACACCAAGGTGAAAAGCCGGGTCATGGCCAACGCCATCAGCGAGCTGGTGGGGGACGCCTCCCAGGTGTTCATCATGGGCCATAAGTTCCCCGACCTGGACTGCATCGGCCCCACCGCCGGCCTTATGGCCGTGGCCCGGAAGCGGGGCGTCACCGCCCACATCCTGCGGGACAGCGACGCCAATCCTGCCGAGCAGCTTGTGGAGGAGCTGTGCGCGCTGCCGGAATATGAGGGGGTCTTTCTCTCCCCCGCCGACGCCATGGTCATGGCCGACGCAAACTCCCTGCTTATCGTAGTGGACACCAACCGGCCTGAGCAGGTGCTCTCCCAGGAGTTTTTGGAGTCGGTGAACAAAGTGGCTGTCATCGACCACCACCGCCGGGCCGCCAGCTACATCGAGGGGGCCGCCCTCAATTTCCACGATCCCGCCGCCTCCTCCGCCTCGGAGCTGGTGGTGGAGCTTCTGCAGTACATCCTGGAGCCCCGGGATCTCCTCCAGCGGGAGGCCGAGGCCCTGATGGCGGGCATCGTGCTGGACAGCAAGAACTTCACCACCCGCACCGGCTCCCGCACCTTCGAGGCGGCGGCCTTCCTGCGCCGGGCGGGAGCAGACACCACCGAGGTGCGCCGCTTCTTCAAGTCCGATCTGAAGCAGACCACCGTCCGCTATGAGATCATGAAGGAGGCCCGGATGTACCGGGAGACCTTGGCCATCTCCGCCATGGATCACCCGGTAGACCGCATCGCCGCGGCCCAGGCCGCCGACGAGCTGCTCACCCTCTCCGGCGTCACCGCCTCCTTCGTCCTCTTCCCCGGCGCCGACGGCCGGGTGATCCTCTCAGCCCGGAGCGTGGGGGACTTCAATGTCCAGGTGATCCTGGAGGCCCTGGGCGGCGGCGGCAACGCCGCCGTGGCGGGGGCGCAGATCTCCGGCAAAACCCTGGACGCTGTCAGGGCCGAGCTTCTGGCGGCCATCGACAAATATTGTGAGGACAACGAGACATAAGGTCGACCACATACAGAAAGGATGTTTTGACATGAAAGTCATTCTTCAGCAGGACGTGAAGGGCCAGGGTAAGAAGGGCCAGATGGTGGAGGTCAGCGACGGCTATGCCCGCAACTTCCTTCTGCCCAAAAAGCTGGCGGTGGCCGCCACCGCCGAGAACGTGAACACCATGCGCCAGCAGGAGAAGGCCCGGCTGGCCCAGGAGGCCGCTGAGCGGGCCGCCGCCATGGAGATCGTGGAACAGCTCAAGGGCTGCATGGTCAAGATCTCCGCCAAGGCGGGCAATGGGGGCAAGCTCTTCGGCTCTGTGACCTCCAAGGAGGTCTCCGAGGCCCTGAAGGCCCAGTTCGGCGTGGACATCGCCAAGACCAAGATCGTCCTGCCGGAGCCTATCAAGTCCTTCGGCACCTATCAGCTCAAGTGCAAGCTGGGCTATGAGATCAGCGGCACGGTAAACGTAGTGGTGTCCGAAGCGTAAAGCAAAGGCCTGCGAGGGAGCTTGGACTGTAGCGAGGCCGAGCGGAAAGCCGCAAAGCGGCTTGCAGACCAGGCCGAGTCGGAGGGAAAGCGACCGAGCGGCCAGGCCTTTGCGGCACGTGACATGGCAACCTATCATTTTCAAGGAGGTGAACCCACATGGACGAGCTTCTCTCCCGCCAGGCGCCCCACTCCGTGGAGGCCGAGCAGGCGGTGCTGGGCTCTATGCTCATCGACGAGCGCTGTATCCCCACGGTGGTGGAGGCGCTGAAACCGGAGGACTTCTACCTGCGGCAGAATCGGGACATTTTCGAGTGTATCTGCTCCATGTTCAACTACTCCGAGACCATCGACCCGGTGACCGTGCTGGACAAGATGAAGCAGAACGGGGTCTATGACGAGGCCGCCTCCTACGAGTATGTCAAGCAGCTCATCCTCATCACCCCCACCGCCGCCAACGTAAAGGAGTACATCGGCATCGTCCGGGACAAGTCCCTGCTGCGGCGGGTGGCGGACACCGCCGGGGCCATCTCCGGCATGGTGCAGGAGGGCACCGCCACCGCCCAGGAGGCTCTGGAGGCCGCTGAGCAGCGCATCTACGCCATCCGCCAGGGCCGCTCCGCTCAGGGCCTGGAGCACATCTCCAGCGTCATCTACTCGGTCTATGACCGGCTCAATGAACTGGCGGCCAGCGGCTCCGCTGTGCCGGGGCTGTCCACCGGCCTGACCGACGTGGACGCCGCCATCTCGGGCCTCAATAAGTCCGACCTCATCCTTCTGGCGGCCCGGCCCGGCATGGGCAAGACCTCCATGGCGCTGAATATTTTGCTCTACACGGGCAAATTCTCCGGCAAGAGCGTGGTCTACTTCTCCCTGGAAATGAGCCGGGAGCAGCTGGCCACGCGACTGATCTCCGGGGAATCCTTTGTGGACAACAAGCGGCTGGTCACCGGGCGGCTGAATGAGAACGACTGGGCCAAGATCGCCGCCGCCTCCGCCGCGCTGAACCAGACCCAGATCTACATCGACGACAACCCCATGCTGTCGGTGTCCGACATGAACGCCAAGTGCCGCCGGGTGGATAACCTGGGTCTGGTCGTCATAGACTACCTCCAGCTCATGACTTCCGCCGGCGGGCCCGGCCGCTCCGGGGACAGCCGCCAGCAGGTGGTCAGCGACATCTCCCGCTCGCTGAAGATCATGGCCAAGGACTTGAACGTGCCCATCCTGTGCCTTTCCCAGCTCTCCCGGGCCAACGAATCCCGGGCAGACAAGCGCCCCATGCTCTCCGACCTGCGGGAATCCGGCGCCATCGAGCAGGACGCCGACATCGTCATGTTCCTCTACCGGGAGGGCTATTACGACGCCGACACCGACGACCCCAACCTGGCCGAGTGCATCATCGCCAAGAACCGGCACGGCGAGACGGGCACCGTCCCCCTCCAGTGGCTGCCTGAGTACACCACCTTCACCTCCGTAGACCGGCGGCATGAAGAATACTGAGCACCGCCTCCCCCATGCGGAGGCTTTCGCGCGGGAGCACCATATGTTCCCCCCCGGCTCCAAGGTGCTCTGTGCCGTCTCCGGGGGAGCTGATTCCATGTGTCTGCTCCACTGGCTCTCCCGGCGGGAGGATATCACCGTGGTGGCCGCCCACTTTGACCACCAGCTCCGGGGCGAGGAGAGCGGCAGGGACGAGCGGTTCGTTCGCTCCTGGTGTGAGCAGCACGCCATTCCCTTCCACCTGGGCACCTGGGACGTGAGGGCCGAGGCTGGGCGCCGCAAGATGGGTATCGAGGAGACCGCCCGCGCCCTGCGCTACGGCTTTCTCTCCCAACTGGCCGTACAGCTCCAGGCCGACCGCATCGCCACCGCCCACAACGCCGGCGATAACGCCGAGACGGTGCTCATGCACCTGCTCCGGGGCAGCGCTCTTCCAGGCCTCACCGGTATTGAGCCCGTTCGATGGAAGTATGTCCGTCCCTTTCTCACCACCAGCCGGGAGGAGATCGAGACCTATCTGGCGCAGCACCGCGTCCCCCATGTGGAGGACAGCTCCAACGCCGACGACTCCTATACCCGCAACCGGGTGCGCCATCAGCTCGTCCCCCTTTTGGAGGAGATGAACCCCGGCTTCGTCCGCCGCCTGTGCGCCGCCATCCCCCGGCTGCGCGCCGACGAGGAATATCTGGGCGCTCTGGCCCAGGATCTCTTCCGGCTGGCACAGCGGCAGGGGGAGGACTTGACCATTCCCGCCGCCGCCATTGCCCAGGCCCCTCCTCCGGTGGCCGCCCGGACGGTGCGGCTGCTGCTGGCCGAGGCTGCCGAAGGAGACTGGGACTGTTCCGCCGCACACATCGGGGCGGTGCTCTCCCTGTGCCGGGGCGACAGCCCCTCCGCCCGGGTCTCCCTCCCCCATCAGCTCACCGCTCTGCGGGAATACGGCGACCTTGTCTTTACCCATTCGCCCCACCCTGAGCCCGTAGAGGAATTTGTCCCCCGGGAGGGAGACACCCCCCTTCCCGGCACGGACTGGCTGGTGAGGCTGGCCGTCCCCCCCTGGCCCGGGCTTGCGATCCGCTCCCGGCAGACGGGAGACGAGATCACCCTTTCCAACGGCCACAGGCGGAGCCTGAAAAAGCTCTTCATCGACCGGAAGATCCCCAAAGCGCTGCGGGACAGCTTTCCCGTGGCCGCCGACGGCGACGGCGTCATCTTCGCCGCCCCTTTCGGCCCCAATCCAGCCCACCCCCGTTACAGGGATATCCAAATTATAGAAACAAGGGAGAGAATGGAATGAACACCATGGAAGAGGACATTCAGAAGATACTCATTGACCAGGAGGCCCTCAAGGCCCGGGTGGCCGAGCTGGGCAAACAGATCAGCGCCGATTACGCCGGCAAGGAGCCTTTGCTGGTCAGCGTCCTGCGGGGCTCGTACATCTTCATGGCCGACCTGACCCGGAGCATCGACTGCTTCTGCCGGGTGGATTTTATGGCCGTATCCTCCTACGGCGCGGGCACCGTGTCCTCCGGTCAGGTGAACATCATCAAGGATCTCAGCGACTCCATCGAGGGCAAGGACGTCATCGTGGTGGAGGACATTCTCGACAGCGGCAACACCCTGAGCTATCTCATCCAGGTCCTGAAGGCCCGGCACCCCGCCTCCATCCGCCTGGCCACCCTTCTGGATAAGCCCTCCCGCCGCACCAAGCCCATCACCGCCGACTATGTGGGCTTCGAGGTGCCCGACGAGTTCGTGGTGGGCTACGGCCTGGACTATGACGAGCTCTACCGCAACCTGCCCTACATAGGTGTTTTGAAGCCCTGTGTGTATGAGAAAAACTGACCTTGCACTTCGCGCTTCCTTTAGAAAGGATGTGGTTCTCCTTTGAATAAGAAGATGGACGGAAGAGACCTGGGCTTTCTGGGCCTTGTCGTGCTGATCCTGCTGGTCACCGTCTTCGCCCTCCGTGGGCTGGACGCCTCTGAGTCTCCCTCCTGGGCGGACATCCGCTCCCTCATCGAGACCCAGCAGGTCAGCGAGGTGCGCATCAAGAACAACGTGCTGACCATGAAGCTCAAGCAGCCCTGGAAGGGCCAGGACACCGTCACCACCAAGCTCTATTCCACGGAGCTGTTCTATCTGGAGTTCAACGACACCCTGGCCGCCCAGGATCGGGCCGGCCTTCTCACCGACTACGACTATCCCTCCTCCACCACCGTCCCCTGGTGGGTCTCCTTCCTGCCCTGGGTGGCCATCATCGGCCTGTTCGGTCTTCTGTGGTACAACATGATGGCCCGGCAGGCGGGGGGCGGCAGCGGCGCAGGCGGCCCCAACCCGGGCCGGTTCAGCCGGGCCCGCACCCGCACCGCCGACGGCGAGGGGAAGAAGGTCACCTTTGCCGACGTGGCGGGGGCCGATGAGGAAAAGGCTGAGCTTCAGGAGGTGGTGGACTTCCTCAAGGATCCCCAGCGCTACCTGGAGTTAGGCGCCCGGATCCCCAAGGGCATCCTGCTGGTAGGCCCTCCGGGCACCGGCAAGACCCTCCTGGCCAAGGCCGTGGCCGGCGAGGCCGGGGTGGGCTTTCTGTCCATCTCCGGCTCCGACTTTGTGGAGCTCTATGTGGGCGTGGGCGCCTCCCGCGTCCGCGACCTCTTTGACCAGGCCAAGAAGGACTCCCCCGCTATCGTCTTCATCGACGAGATCGACGCCGTAGGCCGCCAGCGGGGCGCGGGCCTGGGCGGCGGCCACGACGAGCGGGAGCAGACCCTGAACCAGCTTCTGGTGGAGATGGACGGCTTTGCCGCCAACGAGGGCGTTGTTGTTCTGGCCGCCACCAACCGGGTGGACATTCTGGACCCCGCCCTTCTCCGTCCCGGCCGTTTTGACCGGCAGGTCTATGTGGGCGCCCCCGACGTGAAGGGCCGGGAGGAGATCCTGAAGGTTCACACCCGCAACAAGCCCCTCAGCGAGGACGTGGATCTGGCCATCCTGGCCAAGACCACCGCCGGCTTTACCGGCGCCGACCTGGAAAACCTCTGCAACGAGGCTGCCCTCCGGGCCGCCGGAGCGCGGCAGAAGTTCATCTCCATGGACGACTTCCAGCAGTCCGTCATCAAAGTCCTGGCCGGCCCCGAGAAGAAGAGCCGGGTGGTCATCGAGCGGGAGCGGAAGCTCACCGCTTACCACGAGGCGGGCCACGCTCTGGTCATCCACGCCCTGCCCACCCAGGATCCGGTGCATCAGATTACTATTGTCCCCCGGGGCATGGCCGGCGGCATGACCATCCACCTGCCCAAGGAGGATAAGTCCTTCCTGTCCAAGGCGGAGCTCACCGACCGCATCGCCGTCTGCCTGGGCGGCCGCTGCGCTGAGCAGCTGGTGCTGGGGGACATCTCCACCGGGGCGGGCAGCGACCTGCAGACCGCCAGCAACATCGCCCGGAACATGGTCATGCGCTACGGCATGAGCGATAAGCTGGGCAACGTGGTCTTCGACTCCGGCCACGACGAGGTCTTTATCGGCCGCAGCATGGCCCAGGCCAAGACCTACTCCGAGGAGGTCGCCGCCCTTATCGACGAGGAGGTCAAGGCCCTGCTGGACAGGGCCTATCAAACCTGCGAGACCATCCTCAAGCGGGACCGGGCCTACCTGGACAAGGTGGCCGGGTATCTGCTGGAGCACGAGACCATGGACGCAAAGACCTTTGAAGAGATGCTTCTTGCGGAAGAATAAGCTCCGGAGCGCATCCTCTCCCCCCACCGCCCACACTTCGGAAAGGAGGTATGCCCATGAAGCGGCGTTTTGGGACGCTTTTGTGCGCCGCGGCCCTGTTGTTGGCCCTGGCCATCCCCGCCAACTCCGTCTCCTCTGAGCCGGTGTACCTTCTGGCGGTGAACGACCGGATGTGCGATCTGCCCAACGGCACCCTGCCCATCTCCAACGGCGGCGTGATCTATGTGCCCTACACCGTCTTTGACAAGGACAGCTCGGGGGTGGATCTGGGGGTCTATTACGGCATCAGTCAGGATCGGGGCGCCGTCCTCACGCTTTACGCCCTCTCCGGCCGGCTCACTTTCACCATCAACAACAACACCTGTGTGGACGGCCAGGGCAACTCCCTGAACTGGCCGGCCATACTCCGTAACGGCATCCCCTACGTCCCCGCCGCCGCTGTGTGCGGCTTCTTCGGGCTCAATTACTCCTTCCTGCCCACCGCCGACCGGGGCACCCTCATCCGCATCACCAACTCGGCGGCCACCGCCTCGGACAGCAGCTTTTTAAGCTCTGTCACCCTCCATATGACCACCCGGTACAACAACATCATCCAAAGCCGGGAATCCCTCCCTGTCCCCGCCTCCAGCGTCTCCCCCACCCCCACGACCGCCCCCACGACCGCCCCTGGCGGGCAGGACAGCAAGGAGGATGTGCGGGTATACCTGGCCATTAACGCCTCTGACGCCGACAGCGACCTCACCGCTCTCTTCCCCTCAGGGGTGCACGCCCTCTTCCTCTTCACCCCCGACTCCCTCTCCGCCCAGAGCGCCCAGGTGCGCCGGGCGCTGGCCCTGGGCCACTCTGTGGGGCTTATCGTAGACGGGGATCTGGACGCCGCCCTGGCGCAGCTGGAGCGGGGCAACGAGCTTTTGACCCACATCGCCCGGGTGCGCACCCGCATCGTCTCCGCCCCGGCCGCCCTCACCGACAGCCTCACCGCCTCAGGCTGGGCCTGCTGGCAGAGCAACGTCACCGGCCAGAACGCCTATGCCCTTCTGGCCAATCTGGAGCTGCGGCAGGTGGTGGGCCGGGTGGATCTCATCCCCAACGCCACCGCGGTAAACCGGATCATGACACGGCTGCGGGAGGACCGGTACACCATCCGCCAGCCCCTGGAGACGGAGCTGTGACCTCCCCCTTAAGACAAAAGAGAGCGCAAAACCGCGGCATACGGTTTTGCGCTCTCTTTTTATTTTCTCTAGGCGCTCTTCCCGCCCTTCACAGCCCGCCAGGCCCCCAGGCAGGTACACAGGAAATAGCCGCCGTAAATGACCAGCAGGAACACCGCCGTCAGCAAACTGGCATGGACTGAGTCCACGTGACCCACTGAATAGATGATCTCGTTGGCCGCCCGCATACCCACAAAGGTGTGGATGACTCCCAGGGCCAGGGGAAGGAGGAAGGCCAGCGCCACCTGGGACACCAGCGCCTTCCGCCGCATCCCCTCCGGGGCGCCCAGCTTGCCCAGCAGCTCATAGCGCGCCGCGTTGTCCGCCGCCTGGCTCAGCTGCTGAAGGGCCAGCACCGCCGCCGCGGCGAGCAGGAACACCAGCCCCAGATAGAGGCCCATATAGAGCACCAGGATCTTGGCCCCCATCAGGTCGTAGTAGTTGTCCAGCTTGTAGTTCATCATGATGTCCAGCCCGGCGGGGAAGTCCTCCGCCTCGTCCAGGGACATGCGGACCAGGTCGTCCACTTGGGAGACGTTCCCGGCGTAATTGATATTCACCATCTGCCGCCGGGGCCGGAGCTGGGAGAGCATGGCGTCGGGGACCACCACGATCCCGTCGGCGGCGGGACCGTTGACGATGGCGTCGGGGGTCCGCCGGGGAAGGGCGTCCTCGGTCAGAAGGGGCAGCTTCCGCGCCTCCATCAGTTCGTTGTAGCGGCTCAGGCCGATGGCGGCGTAGACCCCCGCCTCCGGCCAGCCGGTGACGGTCTCGTCATTGTAGTAGACGGTGACGCTCTCCACCGAGGCAAAGCACGCCTGGGTGTCCAACCCGGCGGCCTGGAAAAGGGCGGGGATGTCCGCCTCCTCGTATTCTCCCTCCCGGCCGTAGTTGAGCACCGTCAGGTCGTAGGGGGTCTGGCCACCCACCGTGGCGGTGATGGTGTCGTTGAGCCCCACCGAGCAGGCGGTGACCCCCATGGCCAGCAGCAGGAGGATGGAGATGACCGTGTTGGAGGCGCAGTTGGTGTGCACCTTTCCGCTCCACTGCCGCAGCACGAACATATTGAGGCCCTTGTAATACCCCGCATGGCCCTTGGTCATCCGGAGCAGGAACCCGGACAGGGACCGGAAGATGAGAAAGGTCCCCAAGGTCCCCAGCCCCAGCATGATAAACCAGAGAAGGTCGATGCGCAGCAGTCCCCGGCTGAGAAGGATGGCGTAGGCCGTCCCCAAGGACACGACCCCCAATAGAAACAGGGCCACCGAAAGGGCCAGGGGCCGCTGGGCCACCTCCTCGTTGGTCCGCCCCGAGCGGATGAGGTCGATGAGCCTGGCCCGGGAGACAGAAACCCCGGTGAAGGCCATCACCAGCAGGAAGATGACCCCGAAGTAAAGGGCTGTTTTTCCCGCCGCCGCCCAGGAGATGGAGAAGGTGAAGATATCCCCGGGCGTGGCCAAAAACATGGCCACCGTCAGCTTATCCAGGGCCCAGGACCCCAAAATGCCCAAGGCGATACCCGAGAGGAGGGCGGCAAGGCCGATGAACAGGGTCTCCATGACCAGCAGCCGGGCCACGCGCCCCGTGGGCATTCCCAAAAGGGCATAGGTCCCCAGTTCCCTCTTGCGCCGCTTCATCAAAAACTGGTTGGCGTAGAGGATCAGCCCCGCCAGCACCACCGCCACAAAGGCGGAGAACACCCCCACCAGCACAAAGATGGCCTCCACATTGGGGTTGTTGTTCTTGGCCAGAAACTGCATCACGCTCTGGCCGTCCAAAGCGCTGAACACATAGAAAAGACATACCCCGAAGGTGAGGGTGATAAAGTAGACGGCGTAGTCCCGGATGCTCCGCCGCACATTGCGAAACGCCAGCTTACCGCTCATGGCCGCCCTCACCTCCCAACTGGCTTACCACGGACAAGATCTCCCGGAAGAAGCTCTGCCTGTCCTCCCCCTCCCCGCGGTGCAGCTCCTGGAACAGCTCCCCGTCCCGGAGGAAGAGGATGCGCGTGCACCAGGAGGCGGCAAAGGCGTCGTGGGTGACCATGAGGATGGTGGCGCCCTCCTCCCGGTTCAGCTGCTCCATCTGCTCCAGCAAAAGCCCCGCGGACTTGGAGTCCAGGGCGCCCGTGGGCTCGTCGGCCAGCACCAGGGCGGGGTGGGTCACCATGGCCCGGGCCGCCGCCAGGCGCTGCTGCTGCCCCCCGGACATCTGGTAGGGGAACTTGTCCAGCACCTCCTCCACTCCCAGCAGCCGGGCGGCCTGCCTGGAGCGGCTCTCCACCGTTCTGGGATCGGCCTTTCCTATGGTAAGCGCCAGGGCGATATTCTCCAGCCCCGTCAGGGTATCCAGCAGATTGCAGTCCTGAAAGATGAACCCCAGCCGCTCCCGGCGGAACTTACTGAGGGCCTTCCCCCGCAGCTTGGTCAGAGACACCCCGTCCACCGCGATGCGTCCGGAGGTGGGCGCGTCGATGGTGGACACGCAGTTGAGCAGGGTGGTCTTCCCGCTGCCCGAGGGGCCCATGATGCCCACAAACTCCCCCGGAGCCACCGCAAAGCTCAGGCCCCGCAGGGCATTGGTGCGGTTCCCTTTTCCGCCGTATGTCTTGGTCAGGGCTTCTACATTCAAAATGGGTTCCATCACTTGGCCTCCTTTTTTTCGGTGAAGCCATTTTAGCAGGGTCTGCTCAAGTTTTCTTTTCGATGGAGTGAAGAAAGGCTAAACATTTTCTGACAAAAAAGAGATCCCCGGACGCAAACCGCGTCCGGGGATCTCTTTTTCTCTCACACGCCCAGCCAGGCCTTCAGCTCCACAAGGTCTGGGGCGATATGTACATGGGGATAGGGCGCAAAGGCCGCGGCCGGAGTGACGCCGTTGAGCACCGCGGAAAAATCCACTCCCGCCGCCTGGCCCGTGGCCGCGTCGATGATGGTATCGCCGCAGTAGAGCGCCCCCGCCTTGTCCACACCCAGAAGCTCGACAGCCCGCTCCAGCCCCTCGGGATCCGGTTTTGGCCGTTTCACCATGTCGGGCCCCACCACCAGCTCCATCAGATCCATCAGGTGGTGGTACTCCAGGATCTCCCGCAGCGTGGAACTGCGCTTGCTGCTGATGATGCCCATCTTCACCCCGCTGTCCCGGAGGGCGTGGAGCAGCTCCGCCGCACCGGTGCAAAGCACCGTCTTCTCCGCCTGGCGGCCGCCCACCTTCTCTTGAAACAGCCGCCGGCACTCGGCGCGCCGGACGGGGTCTTTATCCCCGGTGAGCATGGTGTAGGAATCCTCCAGGATATAGCCCACCATCTCCCGCACCCGCTCCAGGCTGGGGACGGGAAGTCCCATCTCTCCAAAGCTGTAACAGTAGCCCTCGTAAATGGACTGCGTGGCGTCGGCCAGGGTATAGTCAAAGTCGAACAAAACCGCCTGATAATCCATGCTCTCCCACCTCATTTTATAGTGAGATGATTCTACCATACCTTCCCCGGTCTTGCAAGCCTCCTCACGCCGAGGCCTCGTCCAGCAGAAAGCGCTTGGCGCCGTAGCGCAGGCACCGCCGCAGGCGATCCTCTCCCCGCTTGATGGTGCGGGAGACGGTGGACTTGTCCACCCCCATCTGCGCGCCGATCTCGGACATCTTCATCCCCTCGGCGTAATAGAGCAGCAGGTACCGCCGCTGCTTTTCCGTAATGTCCTCGTGAAGGGCCCGCCACAGGGCGATCTTCACTCTGTCCAGCTCCTCGGTATTGGTGTTCTCCTCTGAGATCATCCGGGCGTACCGCGCCATGTCCGCCGCATAGATCCCGCCTCTTCTGTATCTGGTTCCCGCCATGTTCAACGTCCTCCTTTTCTCTTTTCCGTCTGCCCTTTTCAGAGGGTGTAGCGCTCATTTCTCCGGTAGCTTCGGTCGTAATACCGCTCGCAGATCACCGCCACATCCCGCACGTCCCGGCGCATGGCCTCCAAAAGCCGCAGGCGCTCGGTCTTCATCATCCGCTCCTCCGCCGTGCGTGCCGGCAGCTCGGACACCAGCTGGATCCGGTGCCGCAGCACGTCGGCCTGCTGGCGGTAGCTCACCGACAATTCCATTAACGTCATTCTCTCTCTCCTCTTTCCAAACTCATCAACTTTTTCTTGACAACCTCCTATGTATCTGGTAGAATAATTTCTGCTGTTGGACAGCCGCTTGACATGCTGGTTTAGCTCAGTTGGTAGAGCAGCTGATTTGTAATCAGCAGGTCGGGGGTTCAAGTCCGTCAACCAGCTCCAATGGAGGAGTTCCAGAGTGGCCAAATGGGGCAGACTGTAAATCTGTTGCGTATCGCTTCGGTGGTTCGAATCCACCCTCCTCCACCAAGTCGCCGTGGGCAATCGCCTGCGGCGACTTTTTTGCGTCTGCACCCCCGCCCCCGGGAGCGCCTTGCAAACGATTTCCAGATATGATAAACTGGGTACAACCTATCAGGAGGGGGTTCCGCCATGCCAGTTTTCATCTATTACATTGGAATGCTGCCAGTCATGGCCTTTGTGGTGTACATGTTTTACGCCAGAAGCAAATACAAAAACAAGGCCAACGCAGGCGCTTTTTTCTTTGAGGAGGGCAAGCTGGTGCTGAACACCGGCCTTCCCTACCCCATCCCCTTTGACGAGATCGACCGTGTGGAGCTGCACTACAATCCCTGGGAGCTGACGCACCAGATGTCTTTCAATTTGCGGATAAGGGTCGTAAAGACCACCGGAAAAACAAAGACCGTGTTTTACAAGGGGTACAAAACGGCAAAGCTGGCTACCCCGGCCGACATGAAGGCGGCACTGGAGGAACGAGGCATCCAGTGCGTGGAGGCGGTTAAATAGAACAGATGTTCTATTTAACGTAGATAGTATCACGGTTTTTCCTTGGAGGCAATACAACTAAAAAAATTTCCCGGAAAAATAAAAGAGGGGAAGTCCCATAACCGGGACTTCCCCTCCCCTTTTGAAAACAGAAAAAGACCGGTTGGACAATGTCCAGCCGGTCTTTTTTCTCGTCGTTTCTGTCCTGTCTCAGAAGTCCGCGCTGCCCACCGTGCGGGGATGGGGAAGCACATCCCGGATGTTGCTCACGCCGGTGAGATACATCACCAGCCGCTCGAAACCCAGGCCGAAGCCGGCGTGGCGGCAGGAGCCGTACCGGCGCAGGTCACAGTACCACCAGTAGCTCTCGGGATCCATCCCCAGCTCCTTGATGCGGCCCTCCAGCAGCTCCAGCCGCTCCTCGCGCTGGGAGCCGCCGATGATCTCCCCGATGCCGGGCACCAGGCAGTCGGCGGCGGCCACGGTCTTGCCGTCGTCGTTGGCGCGCATATAGAAGGCCTTGATCTCCTTGGGGTAGTCGGTGACGAACACCGGCTTTTTGAAATGCTGCTCGGTGAGATACCGCTCGTGTTCGGTCTGAAGGTCGCAGCCCCAGGACACGGGGTACTCAAACTTCGCCCCGGACTTTTCCAGGATCTCGATGGCCTCGGTGTAGGTCACCCGGCCGAAATCCGAGGCGGCCACGTGCTCCAGCCGCTCGATAAGGCCCTTGTCCACAAAGGAGTTAAAGAAGGCCATCTCATCGGGGCATCTTTCCATGACCTGGCGGATGACGGACTTGATCATGTCCTCGGCCACATCCATGTAGCCCTTGAGGTCACAGAAGGCCATCTCCGGCTCGATCATCCAGAACTCGGCGGCGTGGCGCTGGGTGTTGGACTTCTCCGCCCGGAAGGTGGGGCCGAAGGTGTACACATCCCCGAAAGCCATGGCAAAGTTCTCGGCGTTGAGCTGGCCGGAGACGGTGAGACTGGCCCCCTTGCCGAAGAAGTCCTGGGAAAAGTCCACCTTGCCCTCCTCGGTGCGGGGCAGATCCTCCATGTCCAGGGTGGTCACCCGGAACATCTCGCCGGCCCCCTCGGCGTCGGAGCAGGTGATAATGGGGGTATGAACATAGACAAAGCCCCGCTGCTGGAAGAAGTTATGGATGGCGTAGGCCGCCGCGGAGCGCACCCGGTAGGTGGCGGAAAAGAGATTGGTGCGGGGGCGCAGGTGCTGGATGGTGCGCAGGAACTCCACGCTGTGGCGCTTTTTCTGCAGGGGATAGTCGGGGGTGGAGGCCCCCTCCACCTCAATGACGTCCGCCTTCAGCTCCAGCGGCTGCTTGGCCTGGGGCGTGAGGGTCACCGTACCCTTCACAATGAGGGCGGCGCCCACGTTCTGGGCGGCGATCTCCTTATAATTGCTGAGCTTTTCCGCCTCCATGACCACCTGGAGGTTTTTGAAGCAGGAGCCGTCGTTGAGCTCCACAAAGCCGAAGTTCTTCATGTCCCGGATGGTGCGGGCCCAGCCGCAGACGGTGACCGTCTTCCCGCCGAAGGACTCCTGGTCGGCAAAAATTCGGGCGATGTGCGTACGTTCCATAGCAGTTACTTCCTCTCTACCTCTTTGTAGAATTATAAAGTAACCCTATTATAAGGAATTCCCCAACATTTTACAAGTCCTTTCTCATCCTTTCCCGCCGCCAAAGCCGCATCAGCGCACCCAGGGCGCTGCCCGCCAGCGGAAAGCAGAGGGCAATGAGGAGCAGCGCCCCGTCCGCCATATTGGAATAGAGCTTGGCCGTCAGGACAAAGAGGGAAACGGATATCACACAGGCCAGAGGATAGAGAGGACAAAAGCCCCGCCGCCTGCCCAGGGAATATCCGGAGCAGAACCCCACAACGGGCAGCAGCAGATGGGGATAGAGAAGGCCGGACAGGACGGGCACATCGTGGGCGCCGCACAGCCGCAGAACGGTGGGCACCGCAAAGCACAACACCGCGGCAAAGCCTATGTGGGGCAGGGTCTCCCGCCATTTCAGAGGGGAACGTCCGCCGGTGAGACCCAGCCTTTCCCGGCTCTGCCCCACTTCGGCATACCAGCCCACCCAGCGGCCCAGCCAGATGAGAATATAAATGAGGGTGAGGGGCAGCTGAAAGGAGAGGATCAGGCCGGGGAGAGGCTCATAGGTGAAGTTCAGCATCACCCAGGCCCACATGGTCAGAGTCATGGCTCCGAAATGGGCCAGGGAGCGGAGGAGAAGGGACTTTCCCCCATCGGCGAAGGGGAGGGTGGAAAGGCCGGCCTGGGCCCCAAAGAAGAACCAGAGGAGAAAGCCCAAGGCCGCCCCCAAAACCTCCGGCACGTTGGAGTTGAAGCAGAAGGTAAAGTCCAGACCCATAGGCCCGCCGAAAAGGGAGCCGGGCTGGGTCAGCCAGGACAGCAGTAGGTAAAAGGCCACCCCCAGAACGCCGCCGGTCATGGCGCGTATCACAGCGCCGTTTCTATCGTCAAACAGCAGGGCCTGCTTCATAGTCCCAACGCCTCCTTCCATTTCCTCACATTATAGGCTAAAAAGCGCCGGGCGTCCACCCTCTTTGGATATCCGGCAGTTTTGGCGGGATACTTGGATGGGATAAAATTTTCCATTCCCCCTTGACAAGGCGTATATATAAGCATATGATTATAACATAGGTAAACGCTTAGGAGGTGGCCCCATGACCCAGCGGGAGCGGGAAATACTCAACTGGATCGCGGAGAACCCCATGATCTCCCAGCAGGAGCTGGCGGACAAGGCGGGGATCACCCGCTCGTCCGTGGCGGTGCACATCTCCAACCTGACCAAGAAAGGCTACCTGGCGGGAAAGGGCTACGTGCTGCGCACCCCCAGCTACGCCGCGGTGGTGGGCGGGGTGAACATGGACATCGGCGGCCGCGCCGCCGCGCCGCTGGTCGCCGCCGACTCCAACCCCGGCAAGGTGCGTATGAGTCTGGGGGGCGTGGGGCGGAACATCGCCCACAACATGGCTCTGCTGGGTCTGGACGTGCGGCTGCTCACCGCCTTCGGCGACGACCTCTACGCCCAGAAGATCGCCGCCTCCTGCGGCGAACTGGGCATCGACATCTCCCAGGCCCTTCAGGTGCCGGGGGAGGCCACCTCCACCTACCTCTTCCTCTCCGGCCCCGACGGGGACATGGCGCTGGCGGTCAGCGACATGGACATCTACGCCCATGTGACGCCCGCCTATCTCCAAAGCCGCCGGGCCCTTCTGGACAACGCCCAGGTGGTGGTGGTGGATACCAATATCCCGGAAGCGTCCATCCGCTGGCTGTGTGAGAACGTGAAGGCTCCCATTTTTGCCGACCCGGTCTCCACCGCCAAGGCTGTGAAGCTCTCGCCGGTGCTGGGAAAGCTCCACACCCTCAAGCCCAACCGTCTGGAGGCGGAGCTTCTCTCCGGGGTGGCCATCACCGACGAGGCGAGCCTGGCACGGTGCGCCCAGGCCCTGCTGGATACGGGTCTCCACCGGGTGTTCATCTCCCTGGGCTCCGACGGGGTCTACGCCGCCGACCACAGCGGAGCCGTCCATCAAAGCTGCCTCAAGGCCAGCATGGTCAACGCCACCGGGGCGGGGGACGCCTTTATGGCCGCCCTGGCCTGGGCCTACCTGGAGGGCACCGGCCTTGCCGAGACCGCCCGCCTGGCCCAAGGGGCCGCCGCCATCGCCATTGAGGGCGCAGAGACCATCAACCCCGCCATGAGCGCCCAGGCCGTCCGTGCCCGGGCTGGGCTTTGAACCATTCCATTGTGATCCGATCAAATTATTATATATGGAGGTAATCCCAATGAATCTCAACAAGTATCTGGACGTTTCCCCCGAGGTGGCCGAGGCCGTCGCCCACGGCAAGCCCGTAGTGGCGCTGGAGTCCACCATCATCTCCCACGGCATGCCCTATCCCCAGAATGTGGAGACCGCCCTGAAGGTGGAGGAGATCATCCGGGAAAACGGCGCCGTCCCCGCCACCATCGCCATCATCGGCGGCCGGCTGAAGGCGGGCTGCACCAAGGAGGAGATCGAACACCTGGGCAAGAAGGGCCTGGAGGTCACCAAGGCCAGCCGCCGTGACCTGGCGGTGCTCCTGGCCCGGGGAGAGGACGGCGCCACCACCGTCACCACCACCATGATCATCGCCCACATGGCGGGCATCCGGATCTTCGCCACCGGCGGCATCGGCGGTGTCCACCGGGGGGCGGAGACCACCATGGACGTCTCCGCCGACCTGGAGGAGCTGGCCCACACCCCGGTGATGGTGGTGTGCGCCGGAGCCAAGTCCATTCTGGATCTGGGCCTCACCCTGGAGTATCTGGAGACCCACGGCGTGCCCGTCATCGGCTACGGCACGAAGGAGCTGCCCGCCTTCTATACCCGCAGCAGCGGCTTCGGCGTGGACTACGAGATCGACACCCCCGCCGAACTGGCGAAGGCCTTCCACGTCCAGAACGAGCTGGGCCTGGGCGGCGGCATGCTGGTGACCAACCCCATCCCCGAAGAATACTCCATGGATCCTACCGTCATCAACAAGGCCATCGACGACGCTGTGGCACAGGCCAAGGCCCAGGGCATCCACGGCAAGGAGACCACCCCCTTCCTGCTGGCCAAGATCAAGGACATTACCGGCGGGGACAGTCTGGACTCCAACATTCAGCTGGTGTTCAACAACGCCCGGCTGGCCGCTAAGACTGCGGCGGAACTGGCCAAGCTGTAAGAAAACAAAAAGAAGGCCGGAGCCTGTGAGGCTCCGGCCTTTTTTCATAGCTCTTGCTTTTCCATGTGCCTTCTGATGCGCTCCACCAGCATCTCCTGGGCCACCAGGTTGCGCCCGCCGGTGGGCACGATGATGTCCGCGTATTTCTTGGATGGCTCCACAAACGCCTCGTGCATGGGCTTTACCGTGTTCAAATACTGCTCTACCACCGAATCCAGCGTCCGCCCCCGCTCCTTCACGTCCCGGAGCAGCCGGCGCAGGATGCGCACATCGGCGTCGGTGTCCACAAAGATCTTAATGTCCATCAGCTCCCGGAGGGCCCGGTTTTCAAAGATGAGGATGCCCTCCACCACGATGACCCGGGCGGGTTTTACCTCCACCGTCACGGTGGAGCGGTCATGGATGGTGTAGTCGTAGGTGGGACACTGGATGCTCTCCCCCTGGCACAGGGTGCGCAAGTCCCGCACCAAAAGGCCGGTGTCAAAGGCGTCGGGGTGGTCATAGTTGAGCTTGCTGCGCTCCTCATAGGGCATATCCGAGTGGCTTTTGTAGTAATTGTCGTGGTAGAGCACCGAGATATCCGGCCCGAACCGATCCTTCAAGGTCTCCGTCAGGGTGGTCTTGCCTGAGCCGGTGCCCCCCGCAATGCCGATCACCATTGTCTTCATACCAGCGCCCCCATTTACCAGCATTTTTTATCATTATAGCATGCTCTTGTCAAAAAGGGTAGTATCACAGCGGCAAAATCAAAAAAAGAGGCTATTTATAATTCGTGCTTGCATTTTCCATCGGGGTGTGCTACACTATAATTCCTATCATATGAAATCACTTCGCCTTCGGGCGGAAAGGAACGATGAACCAATGAATATTCCTCAGCTGCTTCTCTCCATTGTCCTGTTTTTGCTCTCTTTGTTCCTCATCGCCGTCGTCCTGCTCCAGGAGGGCAAGACCGCCGGCCTCAACGGCGCCATCTCCGGCGGCGCGGACACCTTCCTGTCCAAGAACAAAGCCAAGAGCCTGGACGCCAAGCTGGCCCGCTGGACAAAGTGGGTGGCCATCGTCTTCATGGTGGTCTGTCTGGTACTGGCGCTGGTGTAAGCAATCCCCCAAAAGCCCTCCCACACGGGAGGGCTTTTTCTTTGGTCAAACCGCCCTCTCCCGCAGAAAAACTGTGGCCGGCTTTTAAAGCCTCCCAAAATTGATTACAATGAGCGGGAGAAGATCATGAGAAATGAGGTCTCTTTTTTATGGATAACAGCTCTCCCATCACCGGCCGCTTCCAAGGCTCGGGCAAGGGCTTCGGCTTCTTTATCCCCGAGGGCAGCGCCGCCAAAGCCGGCGACTACTTCGTCCCACCCGGAGACACCGCCGGGGCCTGGGACGGAGATACGGTGGAGGCCGTGCCCACCGGAGAGGATCCCCGCCGTCCCGGCCGGCCCTGCGCCAAGGTCAAGCGCATCCTCCAGCGGGGCAACGAGCTGGTTACCGGCGTGATCCTCAAGGCCGACCGCGCACTGTGGCTGCGCCCGGACAACGAACGGCTCCCCGGCCTGATCAAGCTCAGCCGGGGCGCCCATGTCCAGGCCGGGGAAAAGGCCGCCGTGACCGTCACCAGCTACGGTTCCTCCCTGCTCCCGCCCCTGGGCACACTGAAAAAGACCTTTGGCCCTGCGGGCAGCCGCCAGGCCTCCACCGAGGCCATTCTCTGTCAGCAGGGCATTGAGCGCGCCTTTCCCGACCCGGTGCTCGCTGAGGCCGCCGCCGTCCGCCAGCAGGTCTCTGCCGCTGCCCTCCAGGACCGGCGGGATCTGCGGGAAAAGACCGTCATCACCATCGACGGCGCCTCCTCCAAGGATCTGGACGACGCCGTAAGCCTGGAAAGGGACGAGGCGGGCAACTGGGTGCTGGGGGTACACATTGCCGACGTCAGCCACTACGTCACCCCCGGCTCCGCTCTGGATGAGGAGGCCTTTGCCCGGGGCACCTCGGTCTACTTTGCCGACCAGGTCATCCCCATGCTCCCCGTGGAGCTCTCCAACGGCATCTGCTCCCTGAATCCCGGGGTGGATCGGCTCACCCTGTCCTGCTTCATGACCATGGACAAGACCGGGGCCATCCTGGGCCACGATATCGTCCCCAGCGTCATCCGCTCCACCGAGCGGATGACCTACTCTGACTGCAACGCCCTGCTCGCCCCCGGCTGTGACGAGGCCCTCACCCAGCGCTACCAGAACATCCTCCCCATGCTCCGGGATATGGCCCAACTGGCCAAGGCGCTGGAAAAACGCCGCCGAAACCGGGGCGGTCTGGAGCTGGAGAGCCGGGAGAGCTATATCCTCTGCGACGAAAACGGCTCCCCTGTGGAGGTCGTCTCCCGCAGTCAGGGGGTGAGCGAAAAGCTCATCGAGGATTTTATGCTCGCCGCCAATGAGACGGTGGCAAGGCATCTCTTTGATCTGAAATCGCCCGCGGTCTACCGGGTGCACGAGAAGCCCTCCCTGGAGAAGACAGAAAATTTGAAGGCCATGCTGGCTCCCCTGGGCCTCTCCCTGCGCCAGGCGGACAATTTCTCCCTCCAGAAGGTGCTGGATGCGGTGAAGGACAAGCCCCAGGCCCCGGCGGTGAGCATGATGGTGCTCCGCTCCCTGATGAAGGCCCGCTACGCCTCGGAGAACCTGGGCCACTTCGGCCTGGCGGCCCCCTATTACTGCCACTTCACCTCTCCCATCCGCCGTTATCCCGACCTGATGATCCACCGCTGCCTCCACGCGCTTTGGAGCAAGCAGGAGCACAGCGCCCCCCGGGCGCGCAGGCGCGCCGCCGCCTGTGACCGGGCCGCCGTCCAATCCTCCCAGCGGGAGATCGCCGCCCAGACCGCCGAGCGGGACATTGAAAAGCTCTACTTCGCCGAGTATATGCACGCTCACATTGGCGAACACTTCCCCGCCGCGGTGAGCGGGGTCACCCGGTTCGGCCTCTTCGCCGCCCTGGGTAACGGGGTGGAGGGCCTGATCCCGGTGGAGAGCCTGCCCGACGACCACTATCTCTATGACGAGACCCACATGACCCTCACCGGAGAGCGCACCGGAAGGGTCTACTCCTTCGGCATGGCGCTGGAGGCGGTCTGCGTCCACGCCGACCCCGGCACGGGCCGGGTGGACTTCCGCCTCCCCGGCCGGGAGAACGCCCCGGGCCGGGAGCCGCAGGGACTGCCCAAAGTCCCTGTACGGCGGAAAGGCGAGGGCAAAGCCACCGGGAAGGCCCCCGGCAAGAGCCGGGGGAACCACCGGGCCATGCACGTGCCCAAGGGGCGAAAAAAGGGGAAAAGATGATGACAAAACGTTATATTTCTCTTGCATTATTATCTTTTGTATTCATTTTTGCCGCCAGCTGCGGCCCGGCGGGGGATCCGGCCAGTACCCCGGAGCCCCTGTCCTCCGCCGGAGGGGCTGTCCTCCCCACGAGCACACCCATCCCTGCCGAGTCCCCCGGCTCCGACCCGCTCCAACCTCCTGACCCTCTTTACCAGGCCGTGCGGCAGCTCTCCACCGAGGAAAAGGTGGGACAGCTTTTGGTGGTGGGCATCACCGGGACTTCCCCCGCCAGGGACGCTCTGTGGGCCATTCAGGAGGCCAGGGTGGGTGGAATCGTCCTCTTTGGCCGGAACATCTCCGACGCCGCCCAGCTTTTGGAGCTGATCAACGGCTTAAAGGAGCTGAACCGCGCGGCGGAAAATACCCCCCTCTTCCTCTGTGTGGATGAGGAGGGCGGAATGGTCTCCCGGATGCCCGATGAGGTGGCGGACATCCCCTCCGCCTTTGAGGGGCCGGATCCCTGTACCCGGGGGGAGCTCCTGGCGGCCGAGTGCGCCGCCTTCGGCTTCAATCTGGACTTCGCCCCGGTGCTGGATACCTGGTCTAACCCCGACAACACCGTCATCGGTAAGCGGGCCTTCCACACCGACTTTTTAGAGACCACCATCGCCGGCACAGGCTGCGCCTACGCCATGATGGCCTCGGGGGTCATCCCGGTGGTGAAGCATTTCCCCGGCCATGGGGACACGGACACCGACTCCCATGTGGGCCTCCCCGTGGTGGATAAGACCCGGCAGGAGCTGGAGGACGCCGAGCTGATGCCCTTCCGCTTCGCCATCGACGGGGCGGAGTGGAAGCCCCCCGTAGAGCGGGAGCCCACCCCCGTCCCCGCCGTCATGGTGGCCCACATCCTCATGACCCAGCTGGACGCCGACCGCCCCGCCTCCCTGTCCCCGGCGGTGGTGGACGGCCTTCTCCGAGAGGAACTGGGCTTTGACGGGGTGGCGTTCACCGACGACCTGACCATGGGGGCCATCACCAACACCTACGGTGTGGGCGAGGCCGCCGTGCTGGCCATTGAGGCCGGCTGCGACGTGGCGCTGGTCTGCCACGGCCTGGAGCAGGCCCAAGACGCTTACGCCGCTCTTCTGGAGGCGGTGAACTCCGGCCGCATCTCCATGTCCCGGCTGGACGACAGCGTCACACGCATTTTGGCTCTGAAGCTCAATGGGGCCTACGCCGTCAACGATGCGCCCGTACCCGAGCCCGACCTGGACGCCCTCAACGCCCGCATAGAAAAGGCCCTCGCCTCATATTTCCCGACCTGATCGGGGAACTTTTCAGCGTCTGCGTCGTCAAAGGGAATATCACCTCAAACATAAAGGAGTTTTTCCCATGAAGTACATCCGTCTCTCCGCCCTGGCCCTGACCGGAGCTGTGCTCCTCTCCCTGGGCGCCTGCTCCCCCAAGGAGCCCGACTCCACCCCCGTTCCCGAGGCCACCGGCACCCCCGGCGCGGCGGTGAGCGCTTCCCCCACCGGAACACCCGAGGCCCAGCCCACCGAGTCCATCAACGTCATCACCCCTCCCGCCGAGACCGACGCGGTGGTGAGGCCCCTGGAGACCCAAAGTCCCGTCCAGACCCAGCCCATCCAGACCCAGCCCGTCCAGACCCCCGTGCCCACGGCTGAGCCCACCGAGACCCCCGCCCCCGACCTCACCGCCGCCGACGTCTACGCCAAGGTCTCCGCCGTGGCCGGAGGCAACCCCATGAGCGACGTGGGCTTTGCGCTGGAGGAGTTCTATAACCTCAGTGCTTCCGATCTGGAGGACTTTGTCTTCTACATGCCCGACATGAGCGCCACCACGGAGGAGATCTTCATTGCCAGGGTGAAAAGCGGCAAGCTGGACGCTGTGAAGTCCGCCTGCCAGAGCCGTCAGCAGGGGATGAAGGAGGACGCCGCCATTTACCCCTCCGCCGCCGCCTACGTGGAGAGCTCCCAGATCGTCACCAACGGGGACTGGATCCTGTTCGTGGTGGTGGCGGAGCCCGACAGTGCAGTCACCGCTTTTAACGGCTGCTTCTGACCGCCACTGTACAAAATAAGAAAAACAGGCTATACTGAAGGCGAAGGGGCGTCCGGTACGCCGGATGTCCCTTCGTCTTCTATCCTAATTCTGACCGCCGGGGGTGCTATATGGTCTTTTCCACGCCCTTTTTCCTCTTCACCTATTTTCCCATTGTCCTCATCCTCCACGCCGTAACGCCGTCCCGTTACCGCAACGCCGTACTGCTGCTGGTAAACCTGGTCTTCTACGGCTGGAAGAAGCCCGCCTACATCCTCATCATGTTCGCCTCCATCGGCATCGACTACGTCCACGGCCTGCTGGTGGAGAAGGCCAAAGGGGAGGGCCGGGACAGGCGGGCCCGGCGGTATGTGGTGCAGTCGGTGGTGTTCAACCTGGCCCTGCTGGGCTTTTTCAAGTACTGGGACTTCATCGCCCGCTCCCTTTCCGCCATAGGGCTGGGCTTCCTGCCCACCCTGGGCCTGGAGCTGCCCATCGGCATCTCCTTCTACACCTTCCAGACCATGAGCTACACCATCGACGTCTACCGGGGAGACGCCAAGGCCCAGAGAAACATCGTCAACTTCGGCACCTTCGTCACCCTCTTCCCCCAGCTCATTGCCGGCCCCATCCTGAAGTATAAGGACTTGGCCGACCAGATCGATGTGCGGGATTACCCGGTGGAGCGCTTCGCCGCCGGCGTGCAGATCTTCACCGTGGGCCTTGCCAAAAAGGTGCTCCTGGCCAACAACCTGGGTGCTTTGTGGGATGTGTATAAGGCCATGCCGCCGGAGCAGCTCACCACCGCGGGGGCCTGGCTGGGGGCCCTGGCCTTCGCCTTTCAGCTCTACTTCGACTTCTCCGGCTACTCCGACATGGCGGTGGGCCTGGGGCGGATGCTGGGCTTTACCTTCTCCGGCAACTTCAACTATCCCTATGCCGCCCGTTCCATCACCGACTTCTGGCGGCGGTGGCACATCTCTCTCAGCTCCTGGTTCCGGGAGTACCTCTATATCCCCCTGGGCGGCAGCCGGGTCGCCAAGGGCCGGCTGGTCTTCAACCTGATGGCGGTCTGGGCCGCCACCGGCATCTGGCACGGTGCCAACTGGAACTTCCTTCTGTGGGGGCTGTGCTACGGCGTTCTGCTGGTGCTGGAAAAGCTGGTGTGGGGAAAAGCCCTGCAAAAGCTCCCCATCCCTCTCCAGCGGCTCTACACCCTCTTTTTCGTTCTGGTGCTCTGGGTGGTCTTCGCTATTGAAGACTTCTCCCGGCTGCTGCCCTACCTGGGAACCATGTTCGCTCTGGGCGGCGCCGGAGCGGCAGACGGGGCCTTCCTCTACTATCTCAAGTCCTACCTGCCCATGCTCCTGCTGGCCGGCCTGGGCGCCACCCCCCTGGTGAGGTCTCTCTGGGCCAGGCTCCCGGAGACGGGGCGGAAGATTTTGTGCCCCCTGCTGATGCTCTCGGCTCTGCTTTTGTCCACCGCCTACCTGGTGGACGGCACCTACAATCCCTTCCTCTACTTCCAGTTTTAGGAGGTCATCCCATGAGTAAAAAATATGCCCGGTTCCTCTCCCTTCTCTTCTGCGGCGCCCTGTTCCTGGGCTTCTCCGCCAACGCCCTCACCCCGGACAAGACCTTTTCCGATGTGGAAAACCGCACCCTGGCCCAGCGGCCCCAGGCCACTGTCAGGAACGTTCTCTCCGGGGCGTTCATGGCCGATTACGAGACCTATACCATCGACCAGTTCCCCGGCCGGGACTACTGGGTGGCGGCCAAGGCGTGGAGTGAGCGGCTCATCGGCAAGCAGGAGAACAACGGGGTCTACTTCTGCGACGGCTCCACCCTTATCACCCGCTTTGACGCCCCTGATCAGAAGCGGCTGGAGAGCAACTTGAACTATATCAACACCTTCGCTCAGAAAAGCACCGCCCCGGTCACCGTGGGGCTCATCCCCACCGCCGCCAAGATCTGGGCGGATAAGCTGCCCCAGGGCGCTCCCAACTACGACCAGGCCCTGGTCATCTCCCAGGCCCAGCAGGGCCTCACCGTTCCGGTGCAGGACTTCACCGCCGCCCTCGCCCCACACAGCGGCGAGGCCATCTTCTACCGCACCGACCACCACTGGACCAGCCTGGGCGCCTACTACGCCTACGCCGCCCTGGGCCCCACCCTGGGCTACGAGCCCCTGCCCCTGGAGACCTACACCAGAACCACCGTCTCCACCGAGTTCTACGGCACCGTCTTCTCCTCCTCCGGCGTGCGGTGGGTAGAGCCGGACGAGATGGATATTTACGTCCCGGAGGAGGGCATCACCGTGGTGTCCCACACCTATGACGCCAGCGGCAATCCCGTGGCCGAGCCCCGGCAGCTCTACGACGAGAGCTACCTGGCCAAGAAGGACAAATACTCCATGTTCCTGGGGGGGCAGCAGGCCCTGGGGGTGGTCACCACGCCTAACACGGACAAGCCCAAGCTGCTCCTTATTCGGGACAGCTATTCCGACTCCCTGGTGCCCTTCCTCACCCCTCATTTCTCTGAGATCCACCTCATCGACCTGCGCTATTACAAGCTCTCCACCTCCCAGTATATCGCGGACAACGGGATCGACCAGGCCCTCGTTCTCTACTCGGTGCCCAACTTTGCCGAGTCCAGCCTGGTGTGGCTGGGCCGGTGACAGGCGGCCCGTTCCGGCCCTGAAAGGCAAAAAGAAAAAGCTCTGGATGAGATCATCCAGAGCTTTTTTACACGCCTATCTCCTTCCGGGGCGGGCCGCCCGGCGGGCGGCCCCCAGGCGCTTATTTTTCCTCCAGCTTCACCGGCCGCTTTGCCACGTTCATCGTCCGGGAGGAGCTCTTGCCCTCCGGCTTGATCTCCCCTGCCGCCATCAGCGACCGCTTGGTGAGGGCAGGCCCCACCAGCTCGTAGACCAGCACAGAGAAGAGCACCACGTTGCGCACCATGGCCCCATCCGCCAGGTTCTGGGCGGTGAGGGCCATTCCCAGGGCCACCCCCGCCTGGGGCAGGAGGGTGATGCCCAGGTGCCGCTTGATCTTGTCGCTGCATCCGGTGGCGGCGCAGCTGGCATAGGCGCCGCAGAACTTACCCAGGGAGCGGGACAGGATGTACACCACGCCCACCAGCAGAACCAGCGGCTTGGACAGCACGCCCAGATCCAGCTCCGCGCCCGACAGGACGAAAAACAGGATATTGAGGGGGGCCGTCCAGTGATCCACCCGCTCCATGATCTCCTGGGAGGTGTGGCAGATGTTGCAGAAGACGGTGCCCGCCATCATGCAGGTGAGCAGCAGGCTGAAGCCGATGTGGACGCCGCCCACCTCAAACTCCACCATGGAAAGTCCCACCGTCAGGAAGATAAAGCCGAGGGAAAGGCTGCGCCGCTTGCTCCTGGAGTGGAAAAACTGCTCCAGATGATGGAGCAGGAAGCCTGCCAGGCCGCCCAGCACCAGGGACAGGAGGATCTCAACGACCGGCTCCACCACCACGCTCACCACGCTGACCACGCCGCTTTCCATGGCAGTGGCCACCCCAAAGGAGGCGGAAAACAGCACCAGGCCCACCGCGTCGTCAATGGCCACCACCATCAGCAGAAGGTGGGTCAAAGGGCCGTCGGCCTTATACTGCCGCACCACCATCAGGGTGGCGGCGGGGGCGGTGGCGGCGGCGATGGCGCCCAGCGTGATGGCGGAGGGCAGGCTGATAAGCGCCGGGTTCAAATAGTGAAGCCCCACCAGGGCCAGATCCACAATGATGGTGGTGATCACGGCCTGGGCAATGCCCACGACCACTACCCGAAGGCCCATGCTGCGCAGCTGCTCCAGCCGGAACTCATCCCCGATGGCAAAGGCGATAAAGCCCAGGGCCGCCTGGGAGATGATATTGAACCCGGCCACCTGCTCGGCGGTGTTGAAGCCCAGGCCGGGAACGCCCAGAGCCCCCAGGCAGAAAGGCCCCAGCAAAAGTCCGGCCACCAGATAAGCGGTGACGGCGGGCAGGCCCAGCTTTTTGGCGGGCCGGGACATGAGAAGTCCGCCCACCAGAGCCACAGACAGGCAGATAAAAATTTGAGACATGAACATTCACTCCTTGCGAAACTCGTAAGTACCGGAGTGAAAGCATAGCACTTCTCACCAAAAAGTGCAAACAGTTTTTGGTGAAAAAGTCAACAAAAAAGGAAGGAAAGCCCGCCGCAAAATCGTGAGGTTTTGCGACACTCACCCCACCGCCAGATCCCAAAGGATGCGCGCCAGAAGGAGCGCCAGCACCACAAAGAACATGGGACGGATGATCCTGGCCCCGTCCTTCAAAGCCAGGGTGGAGCCCACGTAGTGCCCGGCGATGGAGCAGCAGGCCGCCGGCAGGCCAAGGGCCCAGATGATCTTCCCGGCAAAGGCGAAGGTGACGAAGGCGGCCACGTTGGAGCACAGGTTCACCACCTTGGCGTTGCCTGAAGCGGTGACCAGATCGAAGCCGGCGAAGGCGGTGAAGGCCAGGATCATGAAGGTGCCCGCCCCCGGCCCAAAAAAGCCGTCGTAGGCCCCCAGCACAAGGCCGATAGTTCCGGAGAGGAGCTGCACCTTCCTGGGGGAGAGCTCCTCCACCCGGCTGTCCAGGCCGAAGTCCCGGTGGAACAGAAGGAACAGGGCGATCACAGGGAGCAGGCCGATGAGGATGTAGTGCAGCGCCCGCTCGCTGAGCAGAAGGTTCAGCCGCGTCCCCAGGGCGGAGCCGATGAGGGCGGTGACGGCGGAGATCGCCGCCGCCTGCCGGTGGAACCGGCCCTCCTTCAAAAACCGCAGGGTGGATACGGCAGTGCCAAAAACCGAGCTGCACTTATTGGTGGCGGAGGCCATGTGGGGCGGAAGGCCGGCCACCAGATAGGCAGGCAGGGCAATGAGCCCGCCGCCCCCCGCCACCGCGTCCACCAGTCCCGCCAAAAACACCAGGGGACAGACGATGAGGAACATGCGCAGTGTAACTTCCATAGAAAATCCTCCAAACCGGGAAAATTGTGCTTTGTATCCCAGTGAAAATATGGTAGAATGGGAGCGATATTGAGAAATAGGGAGGCAGGGGGACATGAGCAGGCCCGGCTTTGACAACGAAAAATATCTGGAGACCCAGTCCGCCCGGATCCGGGAGCGCATCGCCCAGTTTGGCGGCAAGCTCTACCTGGAATTCGGCGGTAAGCTTTTTGACGACTACCACGCCGCCCGGGTGCTCCCCGGCTTCGCGCCTGACAGCAAGATCCGCATGCTCTCCCAGCTGAAGGATCAGGCGGAGGTGGTCATTGCCATCAACGCCGCCGACATCGAGAAGAACAAGGTGCGGGGCGACCTGGGCATCACCTACGATGTGGACGTGCTCCGGCTCATCGACGCCTTCCGGGCCATGGACTTCCTGGTGGGGGGCGTGGTCATCACCCGCTACGACCACCAGGCCGCGGCCAAAGCCTTCCAGCATCGTCTGGAGGAGCTGGGCGTCAAGGTCTGCCGCCACTATCCCATCGCCGGCTACCCCCACAACATCCCCCTCATCGTCAGCGACGAGGGCTACGGGAAAAACCAGTACATGGAGACCACCCGGCCCCTGGTGGTGGTCACCGCCCCCGGCCCGGGCAGCGGCAAGATGGCGGTGTGCCTCAGCCAGCTCTACCATGAGTACCGCCGGGGCATAAAGGCCGGCTATGCCAAGTTTGAGACCTTCCCCATCTGGAACCTGCCTCTGAATCACCCGGTCAATCTGGCCTATGAGGCCGCCACCGCCGACCTCAATGACGTGAACATGATCGACCCCTTCCACCTGGCGGCCTACGGCGAGACCACGGTGAACTATAACCGGGACGTGGAGGTCTTCCCCGTCCTGTCCAACATGTTCGAAACGATCACCGGCGAGAGCCCCTACAAATCCCCCACCGACATGGGGGTCAACATGGTGGGCAACTGCATCGTGGACGACGAGGCCGTCTGCGCCGCCGCCCGGCAGGAGATCCTCCGCCGCTATTACGACGCCCTGTGCGAGCGCCGCCAGGGCCGCTGCGGGGACGACGTGGTGTACAAGCTGGAGCTTCTTATGAAGCAGGCCGGGATCGACGCCTCTATCCGTCCGGTGGTCTCCGCCGCCCTGGCGGTGGCGGAGGACACGGGCCTGCCCGCCGTCACCATCGAGCTGCCCGACGGGCGCATCGTCCGGGGCCGCACCACCGACCTGATGGGCCCCTCGGCGGGCGCCCTCCTCAACGCCCTGAAGGCGCTGGCGGGCATCGACCGAAAGGTGCACCTCATCACCCGGGAGGCCATCATGCCCATCCAGCACCTGAAGGTGGAGCACCTGGGCAGCAAGAACCCCCGGCTCCACACCGATGAGGTGCTCATCGCCCTGGCCTCCAGCGCGGTGAGCAATCCCCTGGCGGATCAGGCCATGGATCAGCTGGCCAGCCTGAAGGACTGCCAGGCCCACGCCACCGTCATCCTGCCCGCCAATGACGCCAGCATCTACAAAAAGCTGGGCGTCCAGGTCACCTGCGAGCCTCAGTACGAGACCAACAAGCTCTACCACCGGTAAAAGAAGTCAAAGACCGAGGAACGCAAAGCATTCAAAACCGCCACCTGCCAGGGTGGCGGTTTTTTGCTTTTTACTCACTCTTCCAAAAACTCCTCCGGGCCGCCGGACATGGGCACCCGCACCCAGCCGGACCAGGCGCCGCTCCCGTCCTCCGCCATACCGCCGCGGGTATAGTAGAGATCGTTCCCGATGGCGGTCAGGTCGTTGATGTAGCTATAGCTGTCCCGATCCGGGATGTGGCACAGAAGGACAGGATGACCCCCGTCCAATCCCATTCGGTAGATGCTGTGGCCGTCCCGCACCTGGGCGGTGACAAAAATACTGTTCTCCGTGACCGCCAGAGCCTCCAGCACCCACTCCATGGGCAAAAGCTCCTGTTCCCCCGTCTCATAGTCCCAGATCAGAATACCTCGGGGCGCCAGATCTGCCCGCTCGGAGTAATAGGCGTTCACCGCCAGATAATACTTTCCGCCGGACACGGCGTGGCCGGAGAAAAAGTCGCTCCGGCCGGATACGCCGGTGGAGAGCCGGGCCACCGTCTCCCCCGTCTCCAGAGAGCGGACTTCTCCCCTGTCGCTGAAGGCCAGGCCGTCGGCCAGGATGGGATCGAACTTCAGCGGCTCCCGGCACAGGCGCACCACATTTGTCCCATCCAGGTCGGCCCGGTAGTAGCCCCGGTGCTCTCCCACCAGATCCAGGGCGTTGAAATAGAGCTGATCCTCCCAGATCCCGATACTGGAAACGCTCCAGTCCACCAGGCAGGTGGTCTCTCCGGTCTGTGGATCCCAGCAGTCCAGGGTCATACTGTCACTCCCCGCGCTCATACGGCCGTAAAACTTCCCCTTATAGTAGTGGAGGTCGTTGCACTGGGGCAGTTCTGGAAAGGGCTCCGCCGTCCCGTCCGGCGCGATGCGCACGCTGCCGTTATAGAGATAGCTGCCGTCGGTGCACAGTCCGGCGTAGCTGCGCTGAAACCCACTCTTCAGCTCGGCCCGGCGGTGATAGAGCAGGACGGTATCGTCTCCATCCCAAAATACGTCGCAGTCTGACGCCTCGGCCACTGCCCGGACAGGGATCAGGGTGCGGCCCTCCACCGCCACGGGCGCCACATCCAGGGGTTGGGTCTGCCCGTTCACCGTCATGGCCGCCTCTCCGATCTTCAGCTCCACCTGGCGCGCCGGGGAGCGGGCGGACACACCCAGGCCGCCGTCCCAGCTCACCTCGTAGCCCAAGGCCTCGAAGAGAACCCGGAAGGGGGCCAGGGTACGGCCCTCCGTCACCAGGATCTTTCCCGCTTGCTCCAGAGGCACGCCGTCCACCAGGATTTGAAGCTCTATCTCCTCCGCCCAGGCCGGAGCACACAGCAGCACCGACGCACCGACGGCGCAGAGCAGAGCCCTCCCAAATGCTTTCACAGCCTCGCCTCCTCGCTTTTTGCCCTTATTATAGTACAGCGGTATATTTACTGTCAAAATTTTTCTTGACGGATTTTGGGTCTTGGTCGTAAAATAGAGGCGATTTTTGCGGCGGGGCAAAGGGGTCCCACCCATCTTCGGGAGGGAATATCCATGGCTACAAAATACATCTTTGTCACCGGCGGCGTGGTCTCCGGCCTGGGCAAGGGCATCACCGCCGCCTCTCTGGGCCGGCTATTGAAGGCCCGGGGCTGCAAGGTCACCATCCAGAAATTCGACCCGTACCTGAACGTGGATCCCGGCACCATGAGCCCCTTTCAGCACGGGGAGGTCTTTGTCACCGAGGACGGCGCGGAGACCGACCTGGATCTGGGCCATTATGAGCGGTTCATCGACGAGAACCTCACCGTCCACTCCTCGGTGACCTCGGGCAAGGTCTATTGGAACGTCCTCAGCCGGGAGCGCAGCGGCGACTACCTGGGGGGCACCGTCCAGGTCATCCCCCATATCACCGACGAGATCAAGCGCCACATCGACCTGGCCGGCAGGGAGACCGGGGCCGACGTGGTCATCACCGAGATCGGCGGCACCGTGGGCGACATCGAGTCCCAGCCCTTTCTGGAGGCCATCCGCCAGTGGGCGGTGGAGCATGGACGGGAGAACTGTATGTTCATCCATGTGTCCCTCATCGTGTCCATCCCCGGCTCCGGGGAATTGAAGTCCAAGCCCACCCAGCACTCCGCCAAGGAGCTTTTGTCCATCGGCATCCAGCCCGATGTGATCATGTGCCGCTGCGACTACGACATCCCGGAGGATGTGCGGCGGAAGATCTCCCTGTTCTGCAACATCCCCCCGGAAAACGCCATTCCCAACCTCACCGCTCCCATCCTCTACGAGGTGCCCCTGATGCTGGAGGCGGAGGGGCTGGGCCACGTGGTATGCAAGCGCCTGGGCCTTCCCGACCCCCAGCCCGACCTTGGGCAGTGGCGAGCCATGGTGGAGCGGGCCAGGGGGGCCCAAAAGCATGTGAAGATCGCCATGGTGGGCAAATATATGGCCCTGCACGACGCCTACCTCTCCGTGGTGGAGGCCCTCCACCACGGCGGCATTGAAAACGATGTGGTGGTGGATGTGGACTGGGTGGACTCCCAGCAGGTCAGCGACGAAAACGCCGCCCGGATCCTGGGCGGCTGTGACGGCATCCTGGTGCCCGGCGGCTTTGGCCAGCGGGGCGTGGAGGGCATGATCTCCGCCGTCCGGTACGCCAGAGAGCGGCGCATCCCCTACTTCGGCATCTGCCTGGGGATGCAGATGGCGGTGGTGGAGTTCGCAAGGAACGCGGCGGGGCTCCGGGGGGCCCACTCCAGCGAGCTGTGCGGCCACACCGAGCACCCGGTCATCGACTTGATGAGCGACCAGCGGGGGGTCACCGCCAAGGGCGGCACCATGCGCCTGGGGGCCTATCCCTGCCATATCGCCTCCCCCGACTCCAGGGTGGGCAGGGCCTATGGCACCCAGAGCATCCAGGAGCGGCACCGCCACCGCTACGAGTTCAACAACGACTACCGCCAGCGGCTGGAGGCGGTGGGGCTTGTCCTCTCCGGCCTCTCCCCCGACGGGCGGCTGGTGGAGATGGTGGAGCTGGCCGACCACCCCTGGTTCGTGGGGGTGCAGTTCCACCCAGAGTTCAAAAGCCGGCCCAACAAGGCCCATCCTCTTTTCCGGGACTTCATCTGCGCCGCCAAGGAATACAAGGAACTGTCCAAATGATAAAGAAGTAACTGCAATTTGTGACCTTTTGGAGAGCTGACCGGTCTGTAATACGTCAAAAAGAGGAACGGCTAAAGCCGTTCCTCTTCCATTTTCCCCCTTCGGCAAAATATGTTTGTCTTTTCCCCTTTTTCCTGTTAGAATGGGCTTACTACGACATGAAGGAGCCGATACGCCTATGAAATGGAAGAGGGCCCTTGCCCTGGCCTTAGCCGCCCTCCTGACCCTGTCTCCCGCCGCCCTTGCCGCCGGGGAGGCCCCCTGGTATGCCGAGGCGGAGGCCTTCATCTACCGCGAGGGCCTGATGAACGGCGTGGCGGAGGGCTTCGCCCCCCAGACGCCGGCCACCCGGGGCGCCGTGTTCCAGGCCCTGTGGAACCTGGAGGGGCAGCCCTATCCCACCAGACCCTTCTTTTTTTCCGACGTGACCGCCGATGCCTGGTACGCCAACGCCGCCGCCTGGGCCAAGGAGATGGGCCTTGCCGCCGGGGATGAAAACCGGGCCTTCCGGGGCGGCGACGCCGTCACCAGGGCGGAGCTGGCCGCCATCTTCGCCCGGTATCTTCTCCAAAAGGGATTTCCTCAGGTCTCCCTCCCCGCCGGGACGGTCTTTTCCGACCTGGATCAGGTGCCGGACTGGGCCTACGGGGACATGACCCTCTGCGCCGCCTATGGCATTATTACCGGCCACGACGGCCGGCTCATGCCCAACGCCACCGCCACCCAGGCGGAGCTGGCCGCCATGCTTATGGCCCTCTCCCGGCTGACTCCCCCGGAGCGGCCCGCCGCGGAACGGTACATCGAGGGTCTTTTGAAGGCCAACTATCTGGGGCAGTTTGAGCCGGAATATCTGCAGCTCTCCGGCCTCAGCGAGAGCGCCGCCCGCCGCGCCTATGAAAAGCGGCTGCGCCAGGCCGCGGACTACTTCCTGCTCATCTATAATGTGGAGTATCCCACCGACGAGATGCGCACCGCCCTTGCGGACGTCTACGCCCAGGTATACGAGCATCTGGAGTTTAGGGTAGTCTCCTCCGCCGAGGCGGAGGACGGATTCTGGTCTGTGGAGCTTTCCATCTCCCCCCTGGACATCATCCGCATCACCGACGCCTCCCTGAGCCAGACCATGGAGCCCTTCTACGCCAAGTATCCCCTGTCCGTGCAGCTGGCCATGACCGACCGGGAGTACCGGGTCATGGACAAGGAGTGGGCCGAGCTGCTCATCGCCCTGTTCCGCTCCAAGCTCCCCAACGTCGGCTCCCTCTCCCCCCAGTGCGTCCTTCTCCAGCCGGAGCTGGGCGGCGACGGCAAATGGACGCTGTCCCAGGAGGCGCTGGACGCGCTGGACGCGCGCGTTATCCAGTATTTCCCCGAGGAGAGCTGAACCAAGACAAAGAAGAACGCCGTGAGGGATCCCCTCACGGCGTTTTTTATGCCCAGTCTCCCTGCGCCACGATGTGGCAGCGGCCGCCCACCTCGATGAGCCACCGGCCCTCTGCCTCCTTGGCTTGGATCTGCAAGACGGAGGGCCGGCCCATGTCCTCCCCCTGAAGGACGGTATAGGCGGCCTCTCTTTTTCCAAAGTAGTCATGCTCCAAAAGGTAGCCCGCCAGGTCACCATTGGCGCTGCCGGTGGCAGGATCCTCCACAAAGTTCTCCATCAGGCAGCGCACCGCCAAAACGTTCCGCCCCATGTCCACAAAGAACAGATGATTGCAGTAACACCCAGGGCGGCGGGCAACATAGGCGTTGAATTTGTCCCGGTCTATCGTCAGCCCGGCCAGGGTCTGACGGCTTTTGAGGGGGATGATCACCGACTCCAAGCCAGTACTGGCCCACTGGATGGGATAGTCCTCCCGGATCTCCTCCGGGGAGATGCCGTAGATCGGGGCCAGCTCCTCTCTGGAAATGACTGCGCCGAACTCCGGCGAATTCTGGGCCATGGTCAGTCCCTGGGGCGTGACCTTGACCCGGATCTGCCCCACCTTCAGGTTCAACCGAACCTCTTCGCCCGCTCCCCCCTCCAGCGCCTGGTGGATGACATGGGCTGTCCCCAAGGTGGGGTGGCCGGCAAAGGGAACTTCCCCCACATTGGGCGTCCAGATGCGCACGGCGTAGCCCCCGTCCGGCTGTTTGCCAGACAGGATAAAAGCCGTTTCAGAAAAGTTGATCTCCCGGGCAATAGCCTGCTGCTCCGCGTCGCTCACAGCCCGGTCGGGGATGACCACCAGAAGCGGATTGCCCTGGTATTTCTCCCGCGCAAAGCAGTCTACGATATAAAACCGCATCGGTCTCACTCCGCAAAAAGTCCCTCGGCCAGACGGCGGCCGGTGGGAGTGGCGGCCAAGCCGCCCTGGCCCGTCTCCCGCAGGGCGGAGGGAAGAGCCACGCCCACCGCCCCCATGGCGTCGATGACCTCATCGCAGGGAATGGGGCTGCTCACCCCGGAGAGGGCCATCTCCGCACAGGAGATGGCATTCACCGCACCCATCACGTTTCTTGTCACGCAGGGCACCTCCACCAATCCGCCCACCGGGTCGCACACCAGGCCCAGGGTGTTGCTCAGCGCCAGGGCGCAGGCCTGGGCCATCTGGGCCCCAGAGCCGTTTTTCACTTGCACCAGGGCCGCGGCAGCCATGGCAGAGGCGGAGCCAACCTCTGCCTGGCAGCCCCCCTCCGCCCCGGAGATAGAGGCCCGCTGGGCGATCACCTGGCCAAAGCCGGCGGCCACATACAGGGCCTCCACCATGGTCTCGTCGGAGATCCCGTCCCGCGCCTGCAGGGGGATGAGCACCGCCGGCAGCACCCCGGAGGCCCCCGCCGTGGGGGCGGCCACCACCCGGCGCATACAGGCGTTGCACTCGCCCGCCTTCAGGGCGGCGGCGATGACCTGGCGCAGGAAGGGGGAACACAGGCCGGAGCCCGGCCCCTCCAGAAGGGCCCCGGCCCCGCCGGTCAGGCCGCTGGGAGAGCGGCGGGCGGGGTCATAGTCCGCCTGGGTGGCCTGCATGGCCCGCCACAGCTCGGACATTTTGGCCCAGGATGCCGCCTCGTCCACGCCGCTGTCGGCGCAATCCTCCACCTGGATCCGCTTCCAAAGGGGGAGAGCCTCCCCGCCGGCCAGTAATTTTTCTACAGAATGAAAGGCCATCGCTTACACCTCCGTCATGTCGAGATAGGTCACCCGGACAATGCCCTCCAGAGCCCGCAGCTCCCCGATGGCGGCGGCGTGGATGGGCTGATCGCTCTCAATGACCATCACCGCAAGGCCGCCCCGCATGTCCCGGTAGAGCTGCATGGTGGCGATATTCACCCGCTGGCGGGAGAGTACCCCCGCCACCTCGGCCACCTGGCCGGGCTTGTCTTCGTTGCGGATGATAAGGGTGGGCAGGTCGCCGGAGAAGGCGGCCTCCAGGCCGTCGATGGCCTCCACCCGCACCCGGCCGCCCCCCAGAGACGCTCCCCGCACCTCCACGCTGTGGCCGTCGGGGGCGGTGAGGCGGAACAGGACGGTGTTGGGATGGGCCCCCTGGAGATTCACCCGGCCCAGGATCAGCTCCATCCCCGCCTCTTGCGCCAGCGCGAAGGAGTTGGGCAGCCGGGGGTCGTCGGGGGCCATGTCCAGCAGCCCCACCGCCAGAGCCTTGTCCGTGCCGTGTCCGGAGCCGGTGGCGGCGAAGGAACCGTGGAGCAGCAGCTCCGCCCTGGCAGGGGCACAGCCCAGCAGACGGCGGGCAATACGGCCCAGCCGGGCGGCTCCAGCGGTGTGGGAGGAGGAGGGGCCGATCATCACCGGGCCCATAATGTCAAAAATGGTCATGCTTCATCCTCTTTTCTCTCTTTCTCTTCCCCGTGGTATTCCTCAGGGATACGTTTGGAGTATACGATCTGCTGCGCGCTGTAGAGCCCACCGTAGCCGGAGAGGAGGTAGCTGACAGCGCAGGCGGCGGCGTAGAGGCCCAAGTCCTGCCCCCCAAAGAGCTCATAGGCCAGGAGAATGGAGGTCAGTGGGCAATTGGTCACCCCGCAGAACACCGCCACCATCCCCACCGAGGCGGCAAAGGAGGCGGGCAGCCCCAGCAGCGGCCCCACGGCGCAGCCGAAGGTGGCCCCGGTAAAGAAGGTGGGGACGATCTCGCCCCCCTTAAAGCCCGCCCCCAGGGTGAGGGCGGTGAACAGGATCTTCAGCACAAAGGCGTAGGGAACCGCCTCCCCGCCCACGGCGGCGGCGATGATCTCGCCTCCCGCGCCGTTATAGTCGCGGTTTCCCACCAGCACAGTCAAAAGCTGCACCAGGACGCCTCCCACGGCGATGATAAGATAGGGATTTTTCAGCGCCCGCTGATAGAAATGGCGGGCGGCGTGCATGGCCACGTAGAAAAGGATGGCCGCCAGGGCGCACAGGGCGCCCAGCAGCACGGTCTGGGCCAGAGACTGGGCGCTGAGACCGGGAAAGCGGGCCACGGCGTAGGCGGTGGCGTGCAGGCCCAGGCGCTGCGCCAGCAGGGTGGCGATCAGAGAGGAGAGCACCGCCGGCACCAGAGCGGCGTAGTGCATCACGCCCACATGGACGACCTCCAGGGCAAAAAGGGCGGCGGCCAGCGGGGTACCGAACAGGGCGGAAAAGGCGGCGGCCATGCCGCAGACCACCAGCATCCGCCGGTCGTCCTGGTCAAAGCCCAGCCGGCGGCCCAGGCTGGAGGCGATAGAGCCGCCCAGCTGGAGGGCGGCCCCCTCCCGGCCGGAGGAGCCGCCGCACAGATGGGTCAGGGTAGAGGCGGCAAAAATGAGCGGCGCGGTGCGAAAGGCCACGGGAGCCTCTCCCCGGACGGCCCGGAGCACCAGATCGGTTCCCCCGTCCTGCCATATACCGGCCCGGTGATAGAGCCAAACGATGACAAGCCCCGCCTCCGGCAAAAGAAACAGCAGCCAGGGATGCGCTTGCCGGGTTTGGCTCGCCCAATCCACCGCCAGGTGAAAGCCCACCCCCACCAGTCCTACTCCAAGGCCGAGCAAAACGGCCAGAATGGCCCATTTTACCAGCGTGAGCAGATCCTCCCAGCGGTCTTTCAGGGCGGCGATAAGATCTTCTTTCATCTCGTCCATTTACAGCACCAACTTTGTATCATTTGGTATTTATTATACCACATATATTTTTTCGTGCAATTCCCCTTTTTCTATGCTATAATGCTTTTCGTACATGATTCTAAAGGAGGAATTCTCCGTGGGAGAGCCCACAGTACCCTTACCTCTGCTGATCCTTTTGGTGCTCTGCCTGTGCGCCGAGACGGCCGGCATCATCGCCCTGGCCCTCAAGCTCCGCGCCCTGGGCAAACGCTCCTCGGAAGAGGATATCCGCCAGCTGGTGGACATCGGCGAAGAGAAGGGCTCTATTGAAAAAGAGGAGAAGGAGCTCATTGAGAACGTCTTTGAGTTCAACAACTCCACCGCCGCCGACGTGATGGTACACCGCACCGACGTGGTGATGCTCTGGGTGGACGACCCGGACGAGGAGATCCTAGAGACCATCCGCACCTCGGGCCTGACCCGGTTCCCGGTCTATGAGGAGGACACCGACGACATCATCGGCCTTCTCAATACCCGGGACTATCTGCTCAACGCCCACGCCGGCTCGCCCAAGCCCCTGCGGGAGCTGCTGCGGGAGGTGTACTTCGTCCCTGAGACGGTGCGCACCGACGTGCTGTTCCGGGATATGCAGAGCCGGAAGATCCACTTCGCCGTAGTGGTGGATGAGTACGGCGGCACCAGCGGCATCCTCACCATGGAGGATCTCATTGAGGAGCTGGTGGGCAACATCTATGACGAGTTCGATCCCCAGGACGAGCAGGAGATCGTACCCCTGGACGAGGAGCACTGGCGCATTGCCGGCTCCGCCCCCCTGGAGGAGGTAGCGGAGGCGCTGGAAATGGAATTTCCGGAGGATGAGGAGGCCGAGACCCTGGGCGGCCTGGTCTTTGCCCGGCTGGATGTGATCCCCGCCGACGGCACCCATCCCACCGTGGACGCCCACGGCCTGCGCATCCAGGTGGAGGAGCTGTCCGACCGCCGGGTGGAGTGGGCCAGAGTGACCCGCCTGTCCCCCAAGGCCCACACTGACGAAGAATAATATTTCCCAAAAGCGGCCCCTGACCTTCTGTCAGGGGCCGCTTTTTTCAGAGGAACATTTCGACAATTTTCAAAATGTTCTTGACAGCCTGTGATCGCCGTGGTATCATTTAGACATTCATCGAAATGAGGTGATGGATATGTCCTTTCAAGCCACCTTCAAGGCCCTGTCCGACCCCACCCGCCGGGCCATTCTGGATCTGCTCAAGGACGGCGCCAAGACCGCCGGAGAGATCGGAAGCTCCTTCGATATGACGGGGGCCACCGTGTCCCACCACCTGTCCGTTTTGAAGGAGGCAGGACTCATCAGCGACGAGCGGCGGGGGAAATATATCTGTTATGAGCTCAACTTGTCCATTTTGGACGAGATCACCGGCTGGATCGCCGGACTGAAAGGAGACAACTGATATGAAAAGCAAAAAGGCCATTCTATTGATGTGGATCGTATCCCTGCTGCCCTTTGTACTGGTGGCCATCGCCTGGCCCTATCTGCCCGAGAGGATCCCTGGCCACTGGGGGCTCAACGGCCAGATCGACCGCTACGACGCTCCCGCCACCCTGTGGCTGATGTGCGCCATCGGCCCCCTTCTGTCTCTGGGGATGCAGTTTTTGCCCCGGCTGGATCCCAAAAGAGAGAATTACGAAAAGTTCCAGCCCTACTACGACTTTTTCGGCCCTCTGGTGCCCCTCCTCCTTCTGCTCTGCATTGCCGTCACCCTGTCCGAGAGCCTTTGGCCGGGACGGATCAATGTAGCCCGGGCCATCGGACTTATGGTCGGCGTGCTGTTCCTCATCATCGGCAACATGATGGGCAAGGTAAAGACCAACTGGTTTATGGGCTTCCGCACCCCCTGGGCCCTCTCGGACCCCGACGTGTGGAACAAGACCCAGCGGCTGGGGGGCTGGACCTTCTTTCTCTCCGGCCTGTCCGCCCTGGTGCTGTCCCTGCTGGCCCCGGAGGAAATCTTTTTTGTGGTCTTCTTCGCCATCCTCATCGTGGGGCTTGTTCTGACCTATGTGATGAGCTGGAAGTGGTTCCGGGAAAAGAACGTATAGACCCGCCGCCTCTCTTTTTCATAAACTTTTCATACTTTCCCCCTTCAGATGTGCTATACTAAACTCAGAGGTAAACTGTTTTTGCGGGAGGGTTTGGTATGAAGCTGACATTTTTCGGCGCGGCGAGGGCCGTCACAGGGAGCTGCCACTGCGTGGAGTGCGGCGGGCGCAAGTACCTCATCGACTGCGGCCTTCAGCAGGGACGGGACGAGAAGGACAACAGTGTTCTGGACTTCAACCCCGGCATGGTGGACGCCGTCATCGTCACCCATGCCCACATCGACCACTCCGGGCGGCTGCCCCTGCTGGTGAAACGGGGCTTCCGGGGGCCCATCTACTGCACCCGGCTCACCGCCCGGCTGCTGGGTATCATGCTGCTGGACTCCGCCCACATTCAGGAAAGCGACGCCAACTGGGAAAACCAGAAGGGCAAGCGGGCGGGCAAGGAGCCGGTGGAGCCCCTCTACACCATCCAAGACGCCCAGGCCACCCTGGAGCTGCTGGTGCCGGCGGAATACGGTGAGCGGGTATCCATCCACGACGATGTGGCGCTGGAATTTGTGGACGCGGGGCACCTGCTGGGCTCCGCCGAGGCCCAGCTCTGGCTCACCGAGGGCGGAGTGACCCGGAAGATCGTCTTCTCCGGCGACCTGGGCAACACCGACCAGCCCATCATCCGGGATCCCCAGCCGGTGGACGGCTCGGCGGACTTCGTGGTCACCGAGTCCACCTACGGCGACCGGCTCCACGGAAAGATGGCCTCCTACAAGGAGGAGCTGGCCCAGATCATCGACGAGACTCTGGGGCAGGGGGGCAACGTCATCATCCCCGCCTTCGCCGTGGGCCGCACCCAGGAGCTTTTATATTTCCTTCGTGAGATCAAGGAGGAGGGGCTGGTAACGTCCAGGCCCGACTTTGAAGTCGTGGTGGACTCCCCCCTGGCCAGGGAGGCCACGGAGATCTTCTCCGGCGATTTGACGGGCTATTTGGACGAGGATGCCATCGCCGCCGTTCAGAAGGGCAACCTCTTCCGCTTCCCCGGCCTGGTGCTCACCGAAACGGTGGAGGACTCCAAGGCCCTGAACACCGACGGGAAGTGCCGGGTCATCCTCTCCGCCTCCGGCATGTGCGACGCCGGACGGATCCGCCACCACCTCAAGCACAACCTTTGGCGGCGGGAGTGCACGGTGGTCTTCGTGGGCTACCAGGCCGAGGGCAGTCTGGGCCGCCGGCTTTTGGAGGGGGTCAAAACGGTAAAGCTCTTCGGCGAGGAGATCTACGTCCAGGCCCGGATCACCCGGGTGGAGGGTCTCAGCTCCCACGCCGACCAGAAGGGCCTTCTCCAGTGGATGGAGTGCTTCCGGGCCCAGCGGCCCCGGCAGGTCTTCGTGGTGCACGGGGACAAGGACGTAACCGTCGCCTATGCCGATATTTTGAAGGAGCAGGGCTTTGCCGCCCATGCGCCGGACTACGAGGAGGTCTACGACCTGCTCGCCGACCGGATGCTGGCTCCCGGCATCCCCCCGGCCATCAAGGAGTCTCAGCCCACCTCCCCGGCCGGCTCCCCCGCCTACCGGCGGCTGGAGGAGGCCGGGCAGCAGCTGCTGGCCGTCATCCGTCACAACAAGGGCGGCGCCAACAAGGATCTGGGGAAATTTGCCGACCAGATCCGGGCGCTTATCCAGAAATGGGATCGGTAAGTGGAATAAAAAAGGGCCTCTCCCCCTGGGAGAGGCCCTTTTTGTCATTCATAACACGGGGGCCTGTCTCATATACTGTCATACCTTTTACTGCAAGGAGTGTGACAGCATGGACAGCAGAAACCAGGCCACTCTGCGGGGGCGGGCCGCCCAGGCGCCCTGCCTCTCCCACAGCAACCACGGCGTGGCCTATTACACCTTTCCCCTGGAGGTAAACCGCCTCAGCGGCACGGCGGATGTGCTCAATGTAGTGGCGGACGAGACCCTTTTGGAACAGTGCCCTGTGACGGCGGGAGAAGAGTATCAGGTAGCGGGGGAGATCCGCTCCTTCAATAACCGCAGCGGCGTGGGAAGCCGCCTGGTCATCTCCTTTTTCGCCAAAAGCCTCCAACCGGCCCAGGGGGAGCATCTGAACCAGCTGACCCTGAGCGGGGTGCTGTGCAAGGCCCCCAACCTCCGCCGCACGCCGCTGGGCCGGGAGATCTGCGATTTGCTGCTGGCGGTGAACCGCCGCTACGGCCGGGCGGATTACCTGCCCTGCATCGCCTGGGGCGGCCTGGCCCGCGCCTGCGCGGCGCTGGAGGTGGGGGACGAGGTACATATCACCGGACGGCTCCAAAGCCGGAAATACCGCAAGGTGATCCAGGGGGTGGAGTCGGAGCGCACTGCCTATGAGATCTCCGTCATGGAGTTGGAGCCGGAAGGGTAAAAAAACGCCGTGGTCAGATGACCACGGCGTTTTTTCTATGTAAGCTCAGCCCTCGTAGTAGGGATAGTCGATGACCATGGCGTCCATGCGGTAGAAATCTTCGTCCGTGATGGAGTAGTAACCATCCTCGTCCTTCTCCAGCTGAACAGTGGTGGACTGGGCGTCCAGGTTGCTGGTCTCGGAGAGTTTGGAACGGAAGGCGTTGATGATGATCTCCGCCCACTCGGCGTCGGCGGTCATCTTCTCCTCCTCGCTCATGTTCTCCTGCACCTCGGTGGGATACTTTTCATACCAAGGCTCCAGCGCGGTCTCCAGCTCCTCCTCGGCCAGGTGGGCGATGTCGATGGGATAGATCGTCACCTTCACGGAGAAGGAGCCGTCGTCCTGCTCGGCGGCGGAGACCACCTCGAACTTAAGGTGGCTGTAGATCTCCTTGTACAGCTCCTTGATCTCCTCCTGCTGCTCGTCGGTGGGGTACTCAATGGCGTAGTTGTAGATGAAGTATTCCACCTCGGCGTCCATGCTGCCCTCATAGGTGGAGGCCACATCGTCATCGTCGATGTCCACCAGCTTCTTGAACTCGTCGCTGGCTGTGCCCAGGTAGTTTTCCTCAATGATGCCGGTGACATAGGTCATGGCCTCATCCTTGCTCAGGCCGCTCTTACCGCCGCAGGCCGTCAGGCTCATGCCCAGAGCCAGGATCAGGGCCAGGAGCCCCATGCGTTTGATGTTTTTCATTTCACTTTCTCCTTACCGTCTCAAATATTTTTTATCTGCACAGCCGGGCGATGGCCAGGGCAAAAATTTTGGCGGACTTGATGAGATTGTCCACGCTGGCCTGCTCGTTGGCTGAATGCATTTTGGGGTCGAAGCCGGGGAAGTCGCAGCCAAAGGCCACGCCACCGGGGATGTCATGGACGTAAGTCCCCCCGCCGATGGCCATGGGCTTGGGATCCCTGACCCCGGTGTAGGCGCTGTAGCACTCCAGTAGCGTCTTGACCAGGGGGGTGTCCGCCGCCACCACATGGGCGGGAACCATCTGGGCGCCCCCGGTGAGGGTGAAGCCCGCCTCGCCCAGGGCCTTCTCACAGACCTGGACGCAGTTCTCCACCGTGGCGCACACAGGCACCCGGGCGTCGAACTGGGCGGAAAAACCGGTCTCGGACAGGGTCATGAGAGCCAGGTTCACCGTCAGCTCTCCGCTGTCATCCTTCTGGGCGATGCCCAGGGCCTTGCCCCGGGTGTCCCCCAGGGGGAAGCGCTCCTTCAGGGCCCGGATGGCCCGGGTGGACTGGCACTGGGCCAGAGGCAGGGCAGAGAGGAGCTCCAGCATGGCCTGGATGGCGTTGACGCCGTCGTCAGGGCTGGCGGCGTGGGCGTTTTTGCCGGTACAGTGGATCCGGGCGCCGCCCACCATGTCGGTGACGGTGAACATGGCCCCGCTCATGCGCTCCACCGTGGGGCACAGGGGGGTGATATCCGCCGCTCGCAGCCCCAGCACCTCGGCGCTGGCCTCCGGAGGCACCACATTGAAGCGGAAACCGCCGGAGAGGACGCTGACCCGGGGCTCCACCATCACCGCAGGCCAGGAGGCCCCAAACACGGGCCGGAACTGGCCCTTTTCCACATTGATAAGGGGGAAGTCCGCGTCGGGAGAGAAGCTCTGGGGCGCATAGGGCTCCCTGGCGTAGTAATACTTGATATCGCCGCTGCCCGACTCCTCGTCGGTGCCCATAATAAGCCGGGCGTTTTTGGTGACGGGTAGGCCCAGATCCCGCACCGCCTTCATGGCGAACAGGGCGGCGCAGAGGGGCCCCTTGTCGTCGGACACACCCCGGCCGTAGAGGACGCCGTCCTTCTCCACACAGGTGTAGGGATCGGTGCTCCAGCCGGAGCCCTCCCCCACCACATCCAGATGGGCCAGGATGTGGAGCTGAGTGTCCTTGTCGTTCATATCCGCCAGGCCCACGTAGTGGTCGTAGTCCCTGACGGAGAAGCCCAATTCGGCGCAGAGCTTCACCGCCTCATCCAAGGCGGCCCGGGGGCCGGGGCCGAAAGGGGCCTCAGCCGTGGGCTCCCCCTTCACGCTCTTCACCGCCACCAGGCGGGAGATGGCGGAGATCAGCTCCCCGCGCACTGCGCTGTCATTGAAATAGCTGTCGATACGCTCCTGAATATCCATAGCTTCACTCTTTCCCGGCGGCGGCCTTCTCGTCGGCCAGCTCGCCCAAATATTTATAAATGGTGTACCGTGACACCTTCAGCCGGGAGGCCACAAAGGGCACCGACTTGCGGAAGGAAAAGACGTTCTTCTGATCCAGCAGGGTCACCAGCCGGAACCGGTCTTTTTTGTTCAGCTCCTCAATGGGCTTGCCCAGTGCGGCAAGGCACTCCTCAAAGATCTGGTGGAGCTGGCCCGCGCCGCCGGCCCACAGGGCGCTTTGCAGGTCGGCCTCCGCGTTCATCAGACCCATGAGCGTGCGGTTAGCATAGCTCAGCGCGGTGAAGTCAAAGTCGATGCCCAGCGCCAGGTCGTAGTCCTCCCCCACCATGTGAAAGGTGGAGGATTTGATCTGCTGTCCCGACGGAGTCGTGGCGTAGAGATTGACAAAATCGTTGGCCAGGGTAGTGGAGTCCAGCACCTTGTCCGAGCCCAAAATGTCCAGGGTGGAGCCCACCTCCCGGCCGGAGACCTGACCGTTGTAGATGGACAGAATGGGGTGGCGGGGGTTGCCCATATCCTGCACCAGCGTCTCACAGGAGGAACCAAACATTTCCGCAATGCCCTTTGCGGTGCGATCCAGAAATTCAAACGCCTCTTCTCTGGTCATGTGCGGGCCCCCCTTTCATGGTTTGCAGAATCCAGAATATTTTAACACCATGGAATGGAAAAATCAACCCGGCCCGGCCTTTTCCCCCGGGAAAAACTGTGCTATACTGCAAGATAGGATATGACATCGCGCCAAAATCATGCAAAGGAGTTGGGGATATGGACGCCCAGGAGCGAAGACGCGCCATTCTTCAAAGACTGAATACGGCCACCGGCCCTGTAAGCGCCGCCGCGCTGGCCCGGGAGCTGGGGGTGAGCCGCCAGATCATCGTAGGGGACGTGGCCCTGCTGCGGGCGGTCGGGCACCCCGTCACCGCCACCCCCAGAGGCTATGTATCTGACCGCTCCCCCGGCGTGACACGCACCCTGGCCTGCCTCCACGACGGCGCCGGGATGGAGGCCGAGCTCACCGCGCTGGTGGACACCGGCTGCGAGGTGGTGGACGTGATCGTGGAACACCCCATCTACGGCCAGCTCACCGGTCAGCTGCGGCTGCGCTCCCGGTACGATGTGAGCCAGTTCATCGCCCAGAGCGAACGAAGCGGCGCTCAGCCTCTGTCCCAGCTCACCGGAGGGCTCCACCTCCACACCATCCGGGGCGAGGACGACTCCGCCCTCAACCGGGCGGAGGAGGCCATGGGAGAGCTGGGCTTCCTGTGGCAGGAGGAAGTATAGGGCGAATCATGTAAAGCAGAAACAAAATGTAAGGTATTTTACTATCAAACCAGCCAATTTACAATTTATTCACACTTCCGTCAAAGTTTCGTCTTAATTGTTTGATATCTTCAATATGGACACAGGAAGAAGCCAGAACACACTACGCATCCTCCCTTATTCCCTCTCTATCTCTCTGCAACAAAACACACACCCAAAAAGTCCCCGACGAAAGTCGGGGACTTTTTGGGTGTGTGCAGCAAAGAGCCAAAAAACAGGGGGACAACTCTTCTTGTCTTGATGCCCTTTGTCAAGACAAAAGAACCACCCCCCTGTCTCATTCGTTGGAGCTTTTGGGTTTAAATGTCCAATACACTCCCTCTTCGTTGGAATGGATATAGAGCAGACCGTCTTTTTCCCAAATGATCTGATCTAAGAGAAATTCTACATTTGTTTGATAATTCTCCTGCGGCATTTGTGTACTCGGCACACAGCTTTGAACCACACCCACCTGTTCCATCCCATCAAGGGAATGGAGCTTCCCATAGTCCGAGCGAGTGTAATAAACATCCTCATACATAACAGTAAGGGGACACTCCCAGGCAGGCGCAGGCTCCGGCTGATCCACTTGACTCACACATATAGCCAAAAGAATGAGCAACAGGGCAATTACGCCCCAAAAAAGGCCAGAGGGGCGGTTCTTTCGTCTTGTTGGAAATATGCCGCCGGGCAAAATAACCGCCCCCCTGTCTGCGTGTCTCAGGTTCTTCCTTCCAGACGATCTATCAAGCCGTCGAGATTGTCCGGGTGGATCCGATAGGCTCGGGAGCCTACCGTAAGTTCGCCGATGGAGGTAATGTGCACAGCGTCAAGCTCCTGGTTCCGGGCGAAGAAGTACAGATGGTAAAGCTGCCCCTCATATATATTGTCGGCCCTTCCGTCGTCGGCGCATCGCACTTGCGAAAAAGCCTCCAGAAAAGAGGCCAGCTCCTGGCCCTCCAGCAACTCCTCCCGCTCGGAGGATATGGTCACAGTTATAATTTTGCAGGAGGAGACCTGCCCCAGGTTCGGATAGATCTCGGCAACGGTTTTCTCCCGCATTCGATCAGCCACAAGACCGATCCCCAGCGCCACGAGAAGAACGGCGGCTATCCATACAGCTTTTTTCCTCAAAGGGTTTCCCTCCTCAGGCAAGGGTCATGAATTTGATTTCCATTCAAATGATACACGGTTTTTTAGCAAGAAATTGACGGCAGCCGCCCCGCTGGTATATACCTTATAAGCATTATATAGCAAGGCATCTTTCATAGACCCTGTAGCATCTGGATATAGTTCTTCCGGAAAATTAGTCACGGCCGCTCCAGTAGGGGAGTTTGCATTGTTGTAATGGTACACACTATAGGGACGAACAAAGCCATACTCTCGGTTTACCACATTTTTATAATCAGAACCATCTTTCACATATATGGCTCGGTTAATTGGATTAATATTGCCATAGCAATCTATCCAGTCGTCTTGATGAACTACATAGTTGGTCGGCAAATTACTGCTAATAAGCGCCCAACCAAAAGATGTTACATATCCCACATCGGCAAAAACTAACGCAAGATTTATGCCATTAGCCGCCCATTGGGCAAGTTGTCCATACTTGCCATACTTAAGTTGTCAAATCTTCTTCTGTTGCAAAATCTTTAATATCGTATTCCTCCGCCGCAAAGGCCGGGACTGCCAGACCCATACACATGGCCAGGGCCAGGAAGATACTTACCAAACGCTTCTTCATTATGATACACTCCTTTTCTTTCTTTTGTCAAATCTTTGTGACCGCTTTGCCGACAGTTTACCTCTGCATGGGACTCGCCCCTTTCTGTGCATGACACGAATCGAGACAACCTCTGTTCATTTTTGCCTCTATCATATACATGTAATGAGAAGGGCATTTTGTTGCACCCCCCTGTCTTGCGCCCTCTTGTCTTTTTTCGGCGGAGGGGGTACAATAGACCCACAACGAGCAAGGAGGTCTCCCCATGAAGGACGGATTTATCAAGGTGGCCGCCGGCACGCCCAAGATCCGGGTGGCCGATCCCCGCTACAACGCCGAGCAGATCTTTACCCTCATGCGCCAGGCCGACCACCAGGGCGTGCGGGTGCTGTGCCTGCCCGAGCTGTGCCTGACGGGCTATACCTGCGGCGATCTGTTCCTTCAGGACACCCTCCTGAAGGGCGCCGAGGAGGGTCTGGCCACCATTTTGGAGGCGACCAAAAACCTGGACATGGTCACCGCCCTGGGGCTGCCTCTGAAATACAAAAACAATTTGTATAACTGTGCCGCTATTATACAGAGTGGAAAGATCCTGGGTCTGGTACCCAAGACCTACCTTCCCAACTACGGGGAGTTCTACGAGGGGCGTTGGTTCACCTCCGGAAGGGGGATCTCCGAGCCCTTCTTCTCCCTATGTGGGCAGGAGGTCACGCTGGACGCCGATTTTCTCTTCTGCTGTGAGACCATGCCCGAGCTGGTCATCGGGGTGGAGCTGTGCGAGGATCTGTGGGCGGTGGAGCCGCCCTCCAGTCGGCTCTCCGCCCTGGGCGCCACCCTTATTCTGAACCTGTCCGCCTCCAATGAGCTGGCAGGCAAGGCGGACTACCGCCGCAGCCTGGTCGCCGGCCAGTCGGCCCGGTGCGTGTGTGGCTATGTCTACGCCGACGCCGGGGAGGGGGAGTCCACCACCGATTTGGTCTTCACCGGCCACAACATGATCGCCGAAAACGGCGCTCTACTGGCACAGCGGCGCTTTTCCACGGGGCTGACTGTCAGCGAGATCGACGTGGACAAGCTGGTCTTTGAGCGGCGGCGGATGAACACCTTCCCCACCGTGGAGAGCGAATACGGCGCCCAGGCGTCCTTCTCTCTGGAGCCGGGAGAGACCTCTCTCACCAGGCTCGTCTCTCCCTCCCCCTTCGTCCCCCAGGACGAGGCACACCGGGCGGAGCGGTGTGAGGAGATCCTGAAGATCGCCGCCCTGGGCCTGAAAAAGCGGCTGGAGCACACAGGGGCCAAAACGGCGGTCATCGGCCTGTCCGGCGGCCTGGACTCCACCCTGGCCATCCTCATCACCGGCATCGCCATGAAGCTCTTGGATCGCCCCGCTTCGGACATGATCGCCGTCACCATGCCCTGCTTCGGCACCACCCACCGCACCCGCTCCAACGCGGAGCTGCTGGCGGAGCACATGGGCGCCACCCTGAAGGTGGTGGACGTGGGTGAGGCGGTGAAGGTACATTTCAGGGATATCGGCCAGGCCATGGACAACCAGGATGTGACCTTCGAAAACGCCCAGGCCCGGGAGCGCACCCAGGTGCTCATGGATATAGCCAACCAGACCGGCGGCCTGGTCATCGGCACCGGCGACCTCAGCGAGCTGGCTCTGGGCTGGTGCACCTACAACGGAGACCACATGAGCATGTACGCCGTCAACGCCGGCATCCCCAAGACTCTGGTGCGGCATTTGGTGCGCTATGTGGCCGGGGACAAGGCCGGGGAGGATCAGGCCCTGTCCGAGGTACTGGAGGACATTCTGGACACCCCTGTATCCCCGGAGCTTCTCCCCGCCGTGGCGGGGGAGATCAGCCAGAAGACGGAGGACATTGTGGGCCCCTATGAACTCCACGATTTCTTCCTCTACTATGTCGTCCGCTGGGCCTTCTCCCCCAGGAAGGTGCTGCGCCTGGCGGAGCAGGCCTTCGGCTGCTCCTATGACCGGGCCGTCCTTTTGAAGTGGCTGAAAAACTTCTACCGCCGCTTTTTCTCCCAGCAGTTCAAGCGCTCCTGTATGCCCGACGGGCCCAAGGTAGGCTCCCTGGCCCTCTCTCCCCGGGGCGACTGGCGGATGCCCTCCGACGCGGCGGCCGCCCTTTGGCTGGAGGAGCTGGAAGGCTTGGAATAAGCATCCGCCAGTCGCCTGGGGCCCCCACAAAGCCATTTTTATACCGTTTCCAGAAAGGCCGCCTATAAAGGGCGGCCTTTTTTTGTCCTCTGTTTTCCCGCTTTTCCAGAGCAGCATCCGCCCCTACTCCACCCAGGCGCAAAAACGTTTCAGAATGAATCAAAACCAGGCGTCAGGTCTATAGAGGGTCCCTTTGGAGCAGACTATAATAAAAATCAGAAACAGCATCCGCGGTGTCGCTGTTTCAATATAAAACAAAGGGGAAAGCAGATATGAAAAAGCTTACCGGACTGTTCCTTGCCGCCGCCATGTCCCTCGGTCTCCTGGCCGGGTGCGCGGGCCCTGCCGCCAACAGCCCCGCCGCCTCCGGCGCCCCCGCAGCAAACAGCGGCACGCCCGCTGGAAGCAGTGAGCCCATCAAATTCACCGTCAGTACCGACGGCACGGTCCGCGCCGAATATGTGGACCGGTTCGTTCAGTATGTGGAAGAGGCCAGCAACGGCCGCTACACCGGCGAGGCGTATGCCCCCAGCTCTCTGGGCACCGCTGCCGACATGGCCCAGATGATCCAGCTGGGCACCCTGGATTTCTGCCTCAACGACGACATGTCCATCGACGGCATTCTGGACGGCGCGCTGGGCTTCGCCTGGCTGCCCGGCCTGGTGGCCGACTATGAGGAGGCCGACGCATACTACAATCAGGGCTGGATCGGCCAGCAGGTGGCCGCCATTATGGAGGCCAACAACATCATCCGCATCAGCTCCTTCTGCAACGGCTTCCGCCAGGTGGGCAACCTCAAGCACGAGATCACCGAGATGTCCGATCTGCGGGGCCTGAAGATCCGCACTCCCTCCGTGGCCTCCGTGGTATCCTTCTATGAGAAATGCGGTGCCATGCCCGTGATGATCGCCACCCCCGAGGTCCTCTCCGCCCTTCAGACCGGAACGGTGGACGGCCTGGACAACTGTGTATTCAACTACATTGTCCAGGGCCTCACCGACGTGGTCACCTATATCACCGAGCTGAACTACTGTTACTCCGGCGGCTGCTTCGTCGCCAGTCCCTCCTTCTGGGGCAAACTGAGCGCCGAGGATCAGGAGATGTTCCGCACATGCGCCCAAAAGGCCTCCGATGACTTCACCGAGTATTTCCGGACCACCACCGAGGAGCTCACCCAGAAGGGCATCGACGAGGGCCAGTGGGTGGTCTCCCAGCCCTCCGAGGCCATGAAGACCGAGCTCCAGGGCATCTATCAGGCCATCTGGGAGGAGAGCAAGGACAAGTACCCCGCCGAGATCATGGACGCCATCATCAACGGCTCCTACAAGGGGTAAAGCCCCCGTGAAATTCTGAAGGAAAGGGTGAACGCCCCATGTTCTTCCGAAAATTCGACTGGATCAACTCCGCCCTGGTCCATGTGGAGGTGGCGCTGCTGTCCGTCACCACCCTTGTCCTGGTGGGCGCCATTTTTGTGGAGGTCCTGTGCCGGTATGTGTTCTTCATCTCCACCGCCTGGGCCGAAGAGCTGGCCCGCTATCTCTTCGTATGGACCTCCTATATCGGCTCGGCCTACGCCCTGAACGAGGGCAGTCACATTGAGGTGGATATCGTCCCCCAACTGGCCCAAAAGGTCTCCGTGATCCGGGACAAGGAAAAGTTCGTCCGACGCCTGGAATTCATCGCCACCTTCATCACCGTGGTCTTTCTGCTCTACTTCTGTTTTATTTGGAGCCAATATCTGGGGATGGTGGCCGCCTCCACGCAGACCTCCCCCACCATGCACATCCCCATGTTCCTGGTGTATCTGCCCGTCCCGGTGGGCAGCGCCCTGATGATCTTCCACGGCGTTTATCTCATGGTCTGCCATCTCACCGGCAACCCCACGCCCAAGATCCAGGCTGAACTTGAAAAGGAGGCGGAGCAATCATGAATGCCGGCGTCGCGCTGCTGATCTTTATCGGCTCCTTCTTCCTCCTGTCCATGCTGCTGAAGGTCCCTGTCTCCTTCGGCCTCGCCATCGCCTCTCTGTTTGTGTTCCTGGGCGCTCACATGAACACCGTCACGGTGGCCCAGTACTCCTTTGCCTCCCTGGACAGCTTCGCTCTGCTGGCCATCCCCTTCTACATCTTCGCCGGGGTACTGATGGAGCACAGCGGCATCTCCAAGCTGGTGGTCAACTGGATCCAGTCCATTCTGGGCCGCATCCGGGGCTCTCTGGGCATCATCTGCACCATCACCTGCATGGCCTTCGGCGTGCTGACCGGCTCCGCCATGGCCACCATCAGCGCCATTGGCAACATCATGGCCCCCGAAATGGACAAGGACGGCTACCCCAAGGGCTACACCGCCGCCATGCTGGCCGCCACCTGCTTCCTCGGCATCCTCATTCCCCCCAGCGTCCCCGGCATCATGTACGCCCTGGCCTCAGACAGCAAAATCTCCGATGTGTGGATGGCCACCGTGGGTCCCGCCTTTATCTTTATGGCGGGCTACATCATTGTCAACTACTTCCGCATCGGCCGCCGCAGGCCCAAGATCGGAAAGCTTCATGACAGCGTGGGCGCCTACCTGGGCAACATCGGTCTTCGCACCGTCAAGACCTTTCCCGCCCTGCTGATGCCCGTCATTATTTACGGCTGCATCTATGGGGGCGTCTGTACCCCCACCGAAGCCGGCGCCCTCAGCGCGGTGTATGGCGTGATCTACTTCATCATCGTGCGCTTTCTCAATCACCGCGCCGGACTTTCCCTCTGGCAGGTGGCCGCCATCAGCGGCGCCTCCACCGCCGCCATCGGATTGCTCAACGCTTTTTCCACTGTGGCGGGCAAGGCCATCACCATGTCAGGCGTGTCCAATTATTTGTCCAACCTCATCACCTCCAACATCTCCAGCAAGGGCGTTTTCCTGCTGATGATCAACCTTCTGTTCCTGTTTTTGGGCACCTTCCTGGACATCAACGCCGCCGTGCTGATCATGACTCCCCTGCTGCTGCCGGTGGCGAAGACCTACGGGATCACCGCCATCCACTTCGGCGCCATCCTGCTGGTGAATATGAGCGTGGGCTTTTTGACCCCGCCCTTCGCCCTGGGCACCTTTGTGGGCACCAAGATCGCGGGGGCCGGATACGGCGAGACGGTAAAGGAATCCATTCCCTTCATGCTGGTCGGCCTGGTGGCCATTGTCGTCACCACCTGTTTCCCCGAATACATCATGTTCTTTGTCAACATCCTATCCTGAGCAGAGAGGAACGATCCATATGACGATTGAAGAAAAAAGAGCGGCATTCAAGAAAAACATGCTCGATCAAGACCGGATGACCCTTCTTTGCGGCGCCTTTGACGGGATCACCGCCCGGGTAGCCCAGGCCGCCGGCTGCTTCGACGGCTGCTACATGGGCGGCCAGGCCACCGCCGCCAGCATTTTGGGCGTGCCCGACATCGGCGTGGTCACCGGCTCCGAGCAGACCAAGCACGCCGGCGACCTGGCCTCCTGCGTGGAGCTTCCCTTTGTGATCGATGCGGACACCGGCTACGGCAACGACCTGAACGTCCGCCGCACCATGAACGACCTGGAACTGGCCGGCATCTGCGGGGCCCACTTTGAAGATCAGGTCACCCCCAAGCGCTGCGGCGGGATGCACGGAGTACAGATCGAGACCGCCGAGGTCTTTGCCCGGAAGATCGAGACCGCCGTCAAGTACCGCCGGGACCCCAACTTTCTGGTCATCGCCCGCTCCGACGCCGCCGAGGTGGTCGGCGTCGATGAGGCCATCCGCCGGCTGAACCTGGCCGCCGACGCCGGCGCTGACATGGGCTACATTTTCTCCGCCAAGGGCGTGTTCGACGACCTGGACGACATCAAGCGGGCCTGCGACACCGTCCGCATCCCCATTTTGTACTGTCTGATGGAGTTCTGCCCCGAGGTCTGCTTCACCCTGGAGCAGCTGCGGCAGGCCGGTCTGCGCGCCGTCTGCTGGCCCAACGGTCTGTTGATGCGCTGGTGCCGGGCCGCCACCGACCTGGTGGAGCAATTCAAGCAGACCGGCAGCTGCCTGACCTTCTTCGACCAGCTCATGCCCATTGAACAGTGCAACCAGCTTCTGGGCATTCAGGACTGGAATCCCCCCGGTATGTTTTGACCCTTCTTGATTTGAGAAGCACCGCATCCGTCCCGGACGGATGCGGCGTTTCTCGTGGAAAGGCCGGTGATTTTTTGAACAAGATCTGCATCCTGACCGTCGCCCCATATCCGGAGTTCGGCGAGCTGGCGGAGGAGGTCGCCCGTCAATATCCCCAGATCGACATGTATCTCGCCCCCGGCATCTATCAAAGCGCCATCGAGTACACTCAGATCTATCCCAGCAAAAAATTTGACGTCATCATCTCCCGGTCCTTTACCGCCGACCTGCTGCGCAGCTCCTCCATCACCCCTGTGATCGGCGTGGAGGTCTCCGCCTACGATGTTCTGCGCACCCTCCAGCTGGCCAACTCCCTGCGGCAGCCCTTCGCCGTTTTGAGCACGCCGCCGGTCATTGAGACTTACCGGCGTCTGGCCGAGCTGCTGGGCCTCTCCCTCCATCTCTATACCTTTTACCATGTCTCCCAGGTGGAGGGGCTGCTCCGGGAGATCAAGGAAAAGGGCTTTGACTATGTCATTGCCGGCATTGTCGCGGAAAATCTCGCCCCGCCCATCGGCCTGAAGACCATCCGCATCACCTCCTCCCGGGAGAGCATCCAGTCGGCCATCCAGCAGGCGCTGGCCTTTCATCAATGCGTGGAAAACGTCCGACAGACAGACGGACTCTACCAGACCTTTTTGGATCAGAGCAAGGACGGGATCATCATTTTCAACCAGGCCGGAAAGGCGGTGTATGCCAACATCGCCGTCCGGAACAAAAGTCTTTTGTCCACCGAGGAGCATATCGTCCGCTATATCGACACGCTGGAGCGGGAGAGCCATCTGTCCGTCGTCAAACGGATCGACGATTTCTATTGGGAGATCGAGGGACACCGGATCCCAGGAGAGAACGTGTTCTACTGCTTCCGTCTGCGCAAGCTGTACTCCATCTCTCAAAAGACCTCCTTCATTCATCTGGACAACGCCGACAATATCTTTCAGGGCATCAGCAACGTGATTTGGAACGGAGCCTACCGCTCCTGTCTGGAAAAGGTGGTCCAGTCCGCCATCGACACCCACATTCCCGTGCTGATCACCGGCGAGATCGGCACCGGAAAGGCGGAGCTGGCCCAATATATCTATTGTCACAGCGTCCGGAGCAAAACTCCGCTGATCACCATCAACTGCAAAAGCGTCACCAAAAAGTCCTGGGACACCGTGGTAAACAATTACCGCAACCCCATCCATGACGTGGGCGGCTCCGTGCTTTTGGAGCGGATCGACCTTTTGGAGCCCGCCATGCAGTCCACCCTGGCCGAGTATATCATCAACACCAACATGGGCCGCCGCCACAGGCTGTACGCCACCAGCTGCGCCGACCTGTCCAGGCTGGTGGTGGAGCGTGGCTTTTCCATCAGCCTGTACCGTTGCCTGCGGGGCCTGCACATCTCCCCCAAGCCCCTCTCCCAGCTGACCGAGCTGATCCCCCTGCTGGCCGGAGAGCTTCTGGAGTGGAACGGCAAAAATCTCTCCGGCAGCGCCATTGCCTTCGAGCCTTCGGCCATGGCCCAGCTGCAGGCCTTTTCCTGGCCGCTGAACATCCTCCAGCTCAATGACGTGGTCCAGCAGTTGGTGCTGGCCTGCAAGACCACCCTGATCTCCGGGGAGCTCACCGCCGAGATCCTCAGCGCCATCCCCGCCGAAGGCGCCCAGAGCGCCCAGGCCATCGACCTGTCAAAGTCCCTGCGGGAGATCGAGCGGGACGTGATCTTCGCCGTACTGCGGCAGGAGCAGATGAACCAATCCGCGGCCGCCAAGCGGCTGGGCATTGGCCGCTCCACCCTATGGCGAAAGCTCGGCCAGTAGTTCCTCACTCCGCAAAAGCAAGAGCCGCCTTCCGTTTTGGAAGGCGGCTCTTTTTGTATGCTGTTTGGTCCGGGCTTACTTCCCGGCCAAAACGTCCTTGAGCGCGGTGACCTGCTCGGCGGTGAGGCCCACGGTCTCAGTGAGATAGGTCTCAGCGGCCTTGCTGAGGTCGGCCTTGGCCAGGGCCTTCTCGTCCTCAGCGCCGGTGAGCTTGAGGAGGTTGGCCACCACATTGCTCTGGGCAATGCGGTTCCAGCGGTCGGAGTCCTTCTCCACATGGTAGTAGTTCTCGTAGGAGAGCATGTAGTCCTCGGTGATCTCCCGCACCGTACCGCCCATGAGGCACTCCAGCAGCATGGTGACGAAGCCGGCCCGGTCCTTGCCCTCGTTGCAGTGAATGAGGTAGGGACCCTCGTTGGCGAGCATATACTCCAGACCGGTCTTCAGCTTGGCGGTGAAGTCCTCGGCGGCAAAGTCCACGCCCATGTCCAGCTTCACGGTGTTGGTGGTGGCGGCGTAGGAGTCCTTCACGCCCTCATAGCCGTCGTACTCCTCCTCGGAGTCGGCCAGGTCAAGAATGGTCTTCACCTTGGCCTCCTTGATGAACGCGTCCACGTAGGTGTTCCGGCCCAACTCGGGGTTCACGGGGCTGGAGGCGCGGTAGAGCACCCCCTCGGCGATGTCGCCCATCTTCACCGCCCGGAAGTTGGCGAAGACAGCCTTATCGTTGTCGTAGTCCTTGATGTCGTTGGTCCGCAGAGCGTCGATGTTGCGGATGGTGTACTCCTCCAGATAGCCCTCCTTCTCACCCATGGCGAAGGAGATGACGGTATCCACTTCGGCGCCGTAGGTCTTGGAGAAGTTGCCCATGTTAATGGCGGCAGCGATGGTGTCCGTGGAGGTGTCGGTGAGAACGATGACGTTGCCGGTGTCCACGTTGGAGTAGCCGGTGCCGAAGGGGGCCTCCACGGTCATATCGCCCACAGTGACCTTCAGAATGTCGCCCACGGCGTAGCCCGCGCCCACAAAGACGTCGGCATAGATGTCGGTACCCACGTTGCCGTATTTGCTCACGGCGTTGACCTTACCGGCGACGCAGCCGTTCAGCTTCTCAGCCAGGAAGCCGGCAGTGATGTCGGCCACCTTGTAGATGGTCTCAAAGTTCTCCTCGGCAAAGACGTTGTAGGTGTGGTCGGCGCCCTCCACCAGGTAGACCCGACCGTTCTGAACCGCAGCGGCGATCTTGTCGGCGTTCTCGGGCAGAACCACGTCGTCCTTGTCGCCGTTGATGGCCAGCACGGGAGCCTCCAGGCCCTTGACGGTCTTCAGCACGTCGGTCTCCTTGACTTCCTTGAACCAGCGCTCACCCACGCCCAGGCTGTCCCGCCAATCGAAGGTCATCTCAAAGGTGCCGTCCTTCTTGGCGGTGGCGTAAGCGGCGTCAAAGTCCTCAAACATGGTGGTGAGATCCAGCGCGCCGGACCAGGTGACCACGGCCTTGAAGGTCTCGGGATAAGCCGCGGCGGCCAGCAGGGCGTTGGTGCCGCCCTGGCTCCAGCCCATGACGGCCAGCTTATCGCCGTCGATCTCGGCCTGCTCAGCCAGGTAGTCGGCGGCGGCCTTGGCGTCCAGATTGGCGGAGGTGTAGTTGTAGTCCTTGTAGTCGGCCTCAGACTCGCCATTGCCCATAAAGTCAATGCGCAGGGAGGCGATGCCGTTCAGGGCCAGCTCGGGAGCGGCGGTGAGGTAGCCGTTGCCGGCCTCGTCCTTGGTAGAGCCGGTACCGTGGAGCATGACCACGGCGGGGAAGGTCTCTCCCTCATGGGCGCCGGGCATGGTCAGAACGCCGGGGACGGTGTGGGCGGGGATACCGTCCTGCTCAGGCACCTCGATCTCCACATCGCGGGTGACATAGATGGGCACCAGCTCGTCATAGCTCTTGAGCATGGCGGCCAGCTCGGCGCGGGTCATCAGGGCGGAGGGGTTGATGGCGCCGGTCTCGTTGCCCTTCATCAGGCCCAGCTTGTAGCACTCGGCCACCTCGACAGCGGCCCAGGCGGGCACGGTGTCATAGTCGGGCGCGGTGAGGGCGGGGCTGGTGGTGGTGTCCACGATCCAGCCGTCAAAGGCGGCGTAACGGGAGAAGATGGCGGCCACCTCGGCCCGGGTGATCTCCCGGTCGCCCTGGAAGGCGCCGGCGGTACCCTCGGCCAGACCGGCCTGCTTGGCCCAGGCGGCGGCGTCGGCATACCAGGCGTCGGCAGTCACGTCAGTAAAGTCGGCAGCCTGGGCGACCTGGGGCTTGCCCACCATATTCCAGATGGTCTGGAACACGGTGGCACGGGTGACAGTGGCCTCGGCGGCAAAGCTGACGCCGTCCACAGTGGACATATAGCCCTTCTCGGTCACATAGCTCTGCGCCTCGGCGTACCAGGGGGCGGGAACCTGGGGCTCAGTCTCCTCAGGGGTCTCGGCGGAGGCGTTCATCCTGCTGGTATCATAAGTGTTGGGGAACACAGCGCCGTTGAGCACCCAAACGTCGCTCAGGTCGGGCTGGCCGTCCTTCACGGTGGACACCAGGAAGTCGCCCTCCCCGTGCTCCACGCCGGGACGGTTGGCGGTGAGGATGTCGCCCCAGGCGGTCTCCACCACCACCTGGATGTCTGCGGGGATGAACATGGCAAAGTTGGTGTCGGGCGTGGCCTTGGTCTTCAGGTCGATGTAGGTGTCCTTCTGAGCGAAGTCCTCGGCGGTGAGCTCAGTGCCGTCGGCCTTGGTGTAGGTGCCCATGACCTTCTCCAGGTTGGAAGGCCACAGCTCGTCCACCGTGCCTTTGAGCAGCACGGTGACGCCGTCGTCAGTCACCACGCCGGAGTTGCCCTCCAGCACGTTTTCATAGGGGGTGTCCTTGGACACCAGCATCCCCTGGATGGTGTACTCGGTCTTGCCGGTGAGGAACCACTCCTGGCCGCCCTCGGCCAGGTACTCCTCCAGGGAGACCTCGGTCTGGGTTCCCACCCGGGCGCCGTCGGCGGGAGTCCAGCCCTCGGGCAGGTCGGCCGCCATGGCGGGAGCCGCCAGGGACAGGCTCAGGGCTGCGGAGAGAACCAGAGCGGTAAGCTTTTTCCAGTTCATGATCAGTTACCTTTCCTTTCTGTTGTTTGTTGAGAGGGAAAACCGAAAAGAACCCGGAGGCGGACTCCGGGTTCTTTTCGGTTCCAGACATTCTTATTTCGTGAAAGCGGCCAGATTCACCAGAACCTGAGCAAACTCAACACGGGTCAGGGTCTTGACAGGCATCAGGTTGCCCTCGCCGCCAACCATGATGCCGGCGTCGAAGCAGTAGCCAACGGCCTCCAGATACTCAGCGGGGACCTGGTCGTAGTCAGCCATCTCCTTGACAGCCATACCGCCCTCGACGGTCAGCTCCTTCAGAGCGCAGTAGTCGGCGACGAGCTTGGCGGTCTCGGCCCGGGTGATCTCCACGTCCTCGAAGCCCTCGGCCTCCACCAGGCCCTGCTCAGCAGCCCAGGCCACGGCGGGAGCGTACCAAGCCTCGTCCTTGGCGGGCTCGGCCTTCTCCTCCACCGTCAGGTTGTAGAGGGTCTGAATGACCTGGCCGTTGGTCACAACGCCGGTGGGATCGAAGGTGCCCTCGCCGGTGCCCACCATCAGCTCGCTGCCCACCACGGTGCGCACGGCGTCGGTGTACCAGCTGTCCTCCAGATCGGTGTAGGCGGCCAGAGGATCAATGATAGTGATGCGGCCCTGGGGCTCGGCGTACTTCTCGCCCACGTTGTTCTCCAGCACATCGGTGATGTACTGCATCAGCACCTCGTCCAGAGGAGCGCCGGTGTCGGTGATGCGGTCGGAGACGGACAGGGCGTAATAGGTGTCGCCGCCGGCGGCCAGGAAGTCGTTGGTGACCACGGCATAGGTGGCCTCAGGATCGAAGTCCTTGCCGTTGATGGAGGTGATGGTCACCCGGTTGATGGAAGCGGGAGCGGCATAGGTGGTGCCGGGATAGTTCTCGCCGGCGTCAAAGGCCTTGGCGGCGTCCACAGTGAACTCGATGCCGGCCACCTGGGGGAAGCCGCCGATGGCGGTGGGAGTGCAGAAGGTGGAAGCCTCCAGCACCTCCAGCAGGACTTCGCCGGTGACGTAGTCAACAGCCACGGTGTTGCCGAAGGGCAGGACTTTGTTCACATCGTTCTTGCTGATGTCGCCGGCGGCGATGGCGGCGCGGATGCCGCCGCCGTTGGTGATGGCAATGACATTCTCAGCGGGAACGCCCAGATCCTCCTTGGTGGCGTACCAGAGCATGGCGTCGGTGATGAGGTCGCCCAGGTTGGTCTCCTCGGTGCGGTTGCCGGGCGCCCGGTCGCCGTTGAGGTTGACAGTGCTCTTGGCGAAGGCCTTGCCGTAGTCGGCCTCGATCTCGGCCTTGATCTCGGCGGCCCGGGCGGCGATGGCGTCGTCCTCAGCCACGGTGATGGCCTTGGTGTCCACGCAGTCGGTGGTGATCTTGCCGTCCTTGTCAATGACGACCACGCCGATGTTGGCGAACTTGGTGCCGGTGGAGGTCAGGTAGGTCTCGCCCACCTTGCGCTCTTCATTGGTCTTCTCAGCGATCTCCGCCTCGGTGGAGTGAGAGTGGCCGTCGATGAACACATCGATGCCCTCCACCTTCTCCAGCAGGTCGATGGAGCGGTTGGCGTTGGCGGCAGTCTCGTCGTCGATGCCCAGGTGGCCGATGCAGACGATGTAGTCCACCTTGGCGTCCTTCAGCTCCTTGATCTGCGCCTCGGCGACCTTGTACATATCCTCGCCGCCGGCGAAGGTCACGCCCTTGATCTTGGCGGGGTGGGCCTTGGTGGCGGTCTCAGGGGTGTCCATGCCAAAGAAGCCCACCTTCTTGCCGCCCAGCTCCACGACCTTGTTGGTGCCGAAGGCGGGCTTGCCCTCGAACAGGATATTGGCGGCCAGGATCTCGAAGTCGGCCTTCTCGGCCAGAGCCTTCATGTTCTCATAGCCGTAGTCGAACTCATGGTTGCCCAGCGTGGACAGGGTGTAACCGACCATGTTCATCAGCTCCACGGCGGTCTCGCCCTGGCTGACGCTGACATAGGTCTCGCCCTGAATGTAGTCGCCGGCGTCCACCACGATGACGTTGGCTCCGGCCTCTTCGAACATGGCCTTCAGGGCGGCCATCTTGGCATAGCCCTCAATGGCGCCGTGGACGTCGTTGGAGTGGAGGATGACGATGCTGTCCTTTACGTCCTCAGAGACGACGTAAGGCTCCACAGTCTCCTCAACGGCCTCTTCGGCCATAGCGGGCACTGCCAGAGACAGCGCCATGACCAGGGATAGGCCCAGGGAAATGAGCTTTTTGAACTTCATGGGACATTCCACCTTTTCCTTACATATTTTTGGTACCCGAAATTTCATTGCAGTTATAATTGTAACAAAACGGTGACAAAAATACAATAGGTCAAGCCAAAGAAAAATACAAAAAACGTTAAAATTTTCTTCCAATTTACTCTCTGATCTGTCCCGCGCCGTAAACGGCGTACTTTGTGGAGGTCAGCTCCTCCAATCCCATGGGGCCCCTGGCGTGGAGCTTCTGGGTGGAGATCCCGATCTCCGCCCCCAGGCCGAACTCAAAGCCGTCGGTGAAGCGGGTGGAGGCGTTGACGTAGACCGCCGCGGCGTCTACCCTGTCCAAAAACCACTGGGCGGCGTGAGCGTCCTGTGTGATGATGGCCTCGGAGTGGCCCGTGCCGTGCCGGGCGATGAAGTCCACCGCCTCCTCCGGCCCCGACACCACCTTTACCGCCAGCTGGTAGTCGCCGTATTCCCTGTCCCAGTCCTCCTCCACGGCGGGGGCGGCCCAGGGGAGGATGGCCCTGGCCTCAGCGTCGGCGTGGAGCGTCACATTCTTCTCCTTCAGCCGTTCCCAGGCCAGGGGAAGGAAATCCGCCGCCACCGGCCGGTCTACCAGAACGCACTCGGCGGCGTTGCACACCGAGGGCCGGGAGCATTTGGCGTTATAGAGGATCCGGGCCGCCATGGCCAGGTCGGCCTTGGCGTGGACATAGATGTGGCAGACCCCCTCCCCGGTGCGGATGACGGGCACCCGGGCGTTCTGCGCCACCGAGCGGATAAGCCCCGCGCCTCCCCGGGGGATGAGCACATCCAGGTATTGGGTCAGATTCATCATCTCGTTGGCAGAGGCCCGGTCGGTGTCCTCCACCAGGGCCACACAGTCCCCGGGCAGGCCGGCGGAGGCCAGGGCGCGGCGCAGGATGTCCACCGCCATCTGATTGGAGCGGAGGGCCTCCTTTCCGCCCCGCAGAATACAGGCGTTGCCCGATTTCAGGCAGAGGGCGGCGGCGTCCACCGTCACATTGGGCCGGGCCTCGTAGATGATGCCGATGACCCCCAGGGGCACCCGGCGCTGCTCCAGCTTCAGCCCGTTGGGCCGCAGGGTGGTCTTCACCACCTGGCCGACAGGGTCGGGAAGGGCGGCGATCTGCCGCACGCCCTCGGCGATAGCGGCGATGCGCTTTTCATCCAGGGCCAGCCGATCCAAAAGGGACTCCCCCATCCCGCCGGCCCTGGCGGCGTGGAGGTCGGCGGCGTTGGCGGCGAGCCACTCCGAGCGCCGGGAAATCAGTGCGTCCGCAATGGCCAGAAGGGCGGCGTTTTTCTCCTGTGTCCCCGTCACAGCCAGCTGCCGGGCCGCGATCCTGGCAGCCAGGCCCTGGGTCTCCAAAACTGTCATAAAAATCAACTCGCTTTATATTTAGGTAGCTTTCTCTATTTTGCCGCGAAACGGGTGCCCACATCCCCGCCCTCCACAATGTCATAGAGGGCGTCCAGCTTGTTCGAATTGGCGATGACCATGTCGATGCCGTGGGCCATGGAGCGCTTGGCGGCGGTGAGCTTGGTGTACATCCCTCCGGTGCCCCACTTGGTGCCGCCGCCCCCGGCCAGGGCCTCGATCTCCGGAGTGATCGCCTCCACCCGGTGGATCAGCTTGGCCGACCGGTCTTTCCGGGGGTCGGCGTCGTAGAGCCCGTCAATGTCGCTGAGGAGCACCAGCAGGTCGGCCCTGCACAGTCCCGCCACAATGGCGGAGAGAGTGTCATTGTCGCCCAAGACCTTCCTCTGACCGGTCTCGATCTCGGCGGCGGAGACCGAGTCGTTCTCGTTCACCACCGGGATACAGCCCAGCTCCAGCAGCGCCTCAAAGGTACCTGTGAGGTGCTCGGCCCGGACGGGGTGCTCCACATCCTCGCCGGTGAGGAGGATCTGAGCCACCGTCTGGCCGTATTCGGCAAAAAATTTGTCGTAGAGATGCATCAGCTCGCACTGGCCTGCCGCGGCGGCGGCCTGCTTGAAGCGCAGCTCTGTGGGCCGCTCCTTCAGCCCCAGCTTCCCCGCGCCCACACCGATGGCGCCGGAGGAGACCAGGATCACCTGGTGCCCCATATTTTTCAAATCGGAGAGCACCCGGGCCAGGGCGTCCATCTCCCGCAGGTTCACTCCGCCTCCCTCCCGCAGGAGGGTGGAGGTGCCCACTTTGACAACAAGCCGTTTTTTCTCCATATGTATCCGGCTCCCTTCCTCTTTCTGGCGCTATTGTACCACAAGAAGCAGAAGAAGCAAAGCGCAAAGTGCGCATCCGCGCTTTTTTCAATTCAACGAATTTTTGCGTAAAATTTTCATCTATTTAAGAAAACTACCCAGTTTTTATGATTTTCTCCTGATTTTAGTTGAAATCTTCGAATGAATGGGGTACAATAGCCGGAGCGACCAAAAAGGAGGGAGCGCTCCATGCTGAATATTGTTTTGGTGGAGCCTGAGATCCCCCCGAATACCGGCAACGTGGCCCGCACCTGTGCCGCCACCGGCATCCGTCTTCATCTGGTGGAGCCCCTGGGCTTCGATATCAGCGACAAGGCGGTGAAGCGGGCCGGTCTGGACTATTGGCACCTGGTAGACCTTCACGTGTGGAGCTCCCTGGACGAGCTTTTTGCCCGGGAGGATCCCCAGGATATCTGGCTGGCCACCGCCAAAGCCCCCAGAAGCTACGCCGACCCCGGCGTCACCTTCCGGGACGGGTGCTGGCTGTTTTTCGGCAAGGAGACCAAAGGTCTGCCCCAGGCGTTCCGGTACGCCCATGCCCAGCGCTGTATCCGCATCCCCATCCGTTCAGACGCAAGGTGTCTGAACCTGTCTAACTCCGTTGCCATCCTCGCTTACGAGGCCCTGCGGCAAACCGGCTTTTCCGGTCTGAGCCCTATGGGAGAGATGGCGCGGGACACATCCCCGGCGGAATTTGAACAAGGAGGGCAAACACCATGAACTACAATAAGAAGACAGTCAAAGACGTAGATGTAAAGGGCAAGAAAGTCCTGCTTCGCTGTGATTTCAACGTACCTCTCGCCAAGGACGGCAGCGGCGTCATCACCGATGATAAGCGCATCCGGGCCGCCCTGCCCACCATCCAGTACCTGCTGGAGGGCGGCGCCGCCGTCATCGCCTGCTCCCATATGGGCAAGCCTGAGGCCAGCTTCGACAAGTGGGTCAAAAAGCAGACCGAGAAGGGGAAGGATCCCGCCTCCCTCACCGAGGAGAAGTGGAAAAAGTCTCTTCAGGAGCTGCGCATGGAGCCCGTGGCCGCCCGCCTTTCCGAGCTGCTGGGTAAGCCGGTGATCCTGGCCGACGACGTGGTGGGCCCCGACGCCACCGCCAAGGCCGCCGCGCTCAAGAGCGGCGAGATCATGCTCCTGCAGAACACCCGCTTTGAGAAGGGCGAGACCAAGGGCGATGCCGAGCTGGCCAAGAAGATGGCCGCCCTGACCGGGGAGAACGGCCTTTATGTCTCCGACGCCTTCGGCGCCGTCCACCGCGCCCATGCCTCCACCGCGGTGGTGGCCGACTACCTGCCCGCCGTCAGCGGCTTCCTCATTCAGAAGGAGCTGGAAATCATCGGCGGGGCCCTGGCCGATCCCAAGCGGCCCCTGGTGGCCATCCTGGGCGGCAGCAAGGTCTCCTCCAAGATCGGCGTCATCAACAACCTGCTGGAGATCGCCGACACCATCATCATCGGCGGCGGCATGGCCTACACCTTCTCCGCCGCCCAGGGCGGCAAGGTGGGCAGCAGCCTTCTGGAAAGCGACTGGATGGATTACTCCAAGGAGATGGTGGAAAAGGCCGCGGCCAAGGGCGTGAAGCTCCTTCTGCCGGTAGACACCGTCATCGCCGACAAGTTTGCCGCCGACGCCGACAGCCGGGTGGTGGCCATCGGCGAGATCCCCGACGGCTGGATGGGTCTGGACATCGGCCCTGAGACCGTGAAGCTCTACTGCGACGCGGTGAAGGGTGCGGGCACCGTCATCTGGAACGGCCCCATGGGGGTCTTTGAGTTCGAGAAGTTCGCCGCCGGCACCAAGGCGGTGGCCCAGGCTCTCAGCGAGACCAGCGCCATCACCATCATCGGCGGCGGCGACAGCGCGGCCGCTGTCCAGCAGCTGGGCTATGCCGACAAGATGACCCACATCAGCACCGGCGGCGGCGCCAGTTTGGAGTTCATGGAGGGCAAGGAGCTGCCCGGCGTCGCTTGCCTTTTGGATGCGTAAGATCCTCATTTTATTGGAAAAGGAGCCATTTACCCGTGAATAGAAGATACCGCAAGACCATCATCGCCGGAAACTGGAAGATGAACAAAACCCTCAGCGAGACCCGGGCCTTTGCCGAAGAACTCAAGCCTCTGCTGGGCCGACCCAAGTGGTGCGAGGTGGTGCTGTGCACTCCCTTTGTCAACCTTCAGGCCGCCACCCGCCTGTTCAAGGACAGCCGGGTATCCATCGCCGCCGAGAACTGCCACTACGAGTCCTCCGGCGCCTATACCGGCGAGGTGTCCCCCGAGATGCTCAAGGACATCGGCGTAAAGTATGTCATCATCGGCCACTCCGAGCGCCGGCAATATTACAACGAGACCGACTTCACCGTCAACAAGAAGGTGAAGGCCGCCCTGGAGGCGGGTCTCAGGCCCATCGTCTGCGTGGGTGAGAGCCTGGAGCAGCGGGAGCTGGGGGTGACCCTGGAGCTTATCACCTATCAGGTCAAGTGCGCCCTCAGCGGCGTCAGCGCCGAAAAGATGCGCCACGTGGTCTTCGCCTACGAGCCCATCTGGGCCATCGGCACCGGCAAGACCGCCACCTCCGCCGAGGCCCAGGAGGTCTGCGAGCACATCCGCACCATCATCCGCAAGCTCTACGGGGCTCGGGTGGCCCGCTCGGTGACCATCCAGTACGGCGGCTCCATGAACGCCAAGAATGCCTATGAGCTTCTGGGCCAGCCCGACATCGACGGCGGGCTCATCGGCGGCGCCAGCCTGAAGGCTGACCAGTTCGTGGAGATCGTCAACGCCGCGAATCAAGATTAAACGAGGCGAGGTATTTTATGAGTAAAACACCTACCACCCTCATCATCATGGACGGCTTTGGCCTCCGGGATGAGACCATGGGCAACGCCATTGCCAATGCCCGCAAGCCCTTTTTGGAGAAGGTCTTTGAGGGATGTCCCGGCTGCAAGCTCTCCGCCTCCGGACTGGATGTGGGTCTCCCCGACGGCCAGATGGGCAACTCCGAGGTGGGCCACACCAATATCGGCGCGGGCCGGGTGGTCTTCCAGGATCTGCCCAAGATCACCAAGGCCATCGAGGACGGGACATTTTTCCAGAACAAGGCCTATCAGGACGCCATGCTCTCCGCCAAGGCCGCGGGCAGAGCCGTCCACATTTTCGGTCTGATGTCCAACGGCGGCGTCCACAGCCACATCACCCATATTGAGGCCGCGGTGAAGATGGCCCACGACCTGGGCTGCGAGAAGATCTTTGTCCACTGCTTTATGGACGGCCGGGACGTGCCTCCCACCTCGGGCAAGGGCTTTGTGGCCCAGATGAAGAAGACCTGCGACCAGTATGGGGCGCAGATCGCCACCATCTCCGGCCGCTACTACGCCATGGACCGGGACACCAACTGGGATCGGGTGGAGAGAGCCTATAAGGCCATGGTCTACGGCGAGAGCGCCGAGCGCTTCATTGGCGACCCTGTGGGCGCCATGGAGGCCAGCTACGCCGCTGACGTCACCGACGAGTTCGTCATCCCCGTCATCACCGCCGAGAACGCGGAGATTGGCGAGGGGGACAGCATCATCTTCATGAACTTCCGCCCCGACCGGGCCCGGGAGATCACCCGCACCTTTGTGGATCCCGGCTTCAACGGCTTTGAGCGGAAGAAGGGCTTCTTCCATGTAAACTACGTCTGCACCACCTCCTACGACGCGTCCATGCCCAATGTGGAGGTGGCCTTCCCCAAGGAGAGTCTGAACAACATCTTCGGCGAATATATCTCCCAGCAGGGCATGACCCAGCTGCGCATCGCGGAGACAGAGAAGTACGCCCACGTCACCTTCTTCTTTAACGGCGGCGTGGAGACCGTCTTCCCCGGGGAAGACCGGGTGCTCATCCCCTCCCCCAAGGTTCCCACCTACGATATGAAGCCCGACATGTCCGCCCGCGAGGTGGCCGCCGAGGCGGTACGCCGCATTGAGAGCGGCGAATACGATGTGATCATCCTCAACTTTGCCAACTGCGACATGGTGGGCCACACCGGCGTTTACGAGGCCGCCCGCCTTGCCGTGGAGACGGTGGACGAGTGCGTGGGCCAGGTGGTGGAGGCCACCCAGAAGATGGGCGGCGTGGCTCTTATCACCGCCGACCACGGCAACGCCGACCGGATGCTGGAGCCTGACGGCGTGACCCCCTATACCGCCCACACCACCAACCTGGTGCCCTTCTATATCGTGGGCGCGGACGTGAAGCTGCGGGATGGCAAGCTGTGCGACATCGCCCCCACCATGCTGGATCTCATGGGCCTGCAAAAGCCCAGGGAGATGACGGGGGATACCCTCATCCAGTCCTAACTCATGTGTACCCTGGGGCGAAATTGCCCCTGAATACGAAAGGAGATCATTATTATGAAGCAGATCATTGAAATCGTTGACGTTCTGGGCCGCGAGATCCTGGACTCCCGGGGCAACCCCACCGTAGAGGTGGAGGTCTACCTGGAGGACGGCACCGTGGGCCGCGCCGCAGTTCCCTCCGGCGCTTCTACCGGCATTTACGAGGCCTGTGAGCTCCGGGACGGCGACAAGAAGCGCTATATGGGCAAGGGCGTGGAGAAGGCGGTCAACAACGTCAACTCCGAGATCGCCGACTGCCTGGTGGGCATGAACGTCCTCGACCAGACCGCCATCGACAAGGCCATGATCGAGCTGGACGGCACCCCCAACAAGACCCGCCTGGGCGCCAACGCCATCCTGGGCGCCTCCCTGGCCTGCGCCAAGGCCGCGGCCGAGAGCCTGGGCATGAGCCTGTACAGCTACATTGGCGGCGTCAACGCCAAGGTGCTGCCCGTGCCCATGATGAACATCCTCAACGGCGGCGCTCACGCCACCAACAACGTGGAGATCCAGGAGTTCATGATCATGCCCGTGGGCGCCAAGGACTTCCGGGAGGCGCTGCGCTGGTGCGCCGAGGTGTTCCACACCCTGAAGAACACCCTGAAGGAGAACGGCACCCCCGCCGCCGGCGTGGGCGACGAGGGTGGCTACGCCCCCAACCTGAAGAAGGACGAGGACGCGCTGAAGGTCATCGTCAAGGCCATCGAGGAGGCCGGCTTCAAGCCCGGCGAGGACTTTATGATCGCCATCGACGCCGCCTCCTCCGAGTGGTGGGACGACAAGGAGAAGTGCTATATCCAGCCCAAGTCCGGCAAGAAGCTGACCCAGCAGCAGCTGGTGAACATGTGGAAGAAGTTCGCTGACACTTATCCCATCATCTCCCTGGAGGACGGCATGGCCGAGACCGACTGGGAGGGCTGGGCCATGCTCACCAAGGCCATCGGCGACCGGGTGCAGCTGGTGGGCGACGACCTGTTCGTTACCAACGTCACCCGTCTGGCCACCGGTATCGAGAAGAAGGTGGGCAACGCCATCCTCATCAAGGTCAACCAGATCGGCACCCTCACCGAGACCCTGGACGCCATCCAGATGGCCAACCGGGCCGGCTACACCGCCATCGTGTCCCACCGCTCCGGCGAGACCGAGGACGCCACTATCGCCGACATCGCCGTGGCCACCAACGCCGGCCAGATCAAGACCGGCGCCCCCTCCCGCACCGACCGGGTAGCCAAGTACAATCAGCTCCTGCGCATCGAGGAGGAGCTGGACGACGTGGCCCAGTACCTGGGCAAGGACGCCTTCTTCAACCTGAAGTAAGAACGAAGAGTGGAGCAGGGGAATGCCGAGGGCGCAACGACAGAGCGAAGCGAAATTTTGATGAGCTGCAGGCTCAAAGAGATTTTGCGCAGTCGGAGGAGTTGCGCCCGAGGCGTCCACCCTCCTGCGTAGCTTGACAGCCTCTGCATGAGAAAAGACCGGCCCGTCTGGGCCGGTCTTTTTCGTTCTTTTATTACTTTGTCGCCCAATTGCCCGTGGCGGCACATTTCAGGTAGGCGTTGATGAAGCCGTCCAGGTTGCCGTCCATCACAGAATCAATGTTGCTGGTCTCAAAGTTGGTGCGCAGATCCTTCACCATCTGATAGGGCATGAACACATAAGAGCGGATCTGGCTGCCCCACTCGATCTTCAGCTGCACGCCCTTTAGATCGGAGATCTTCTCCGCCTTCTCCTGCATCTGCAGCTCCACCAGCTTGGCCCGGAGCATCCGCATACAGTTTTCCTTGTTCTGGAACTGGCTGCGCTCCTCCTGGCTGGCCACCACGATGCCCGTGGCCTTGTGGATGAGCCGCACGGCGGAGGAGGTCTTGTTGATGTGCTGGCCGCCGGCGCCCGAGGCCCGGTAGACCTGCATCTCGTAATCCTCGTCCTTGATCACGATGTCCGCATCCTCCGGCAGGTCGGGCATCACCTCCACCGAGGCGAAGGAGGTCTGCCTTCTGGCGTTGGCGTCGAAGGGAGACACCCGCACCAGCCGGTGCACCCCGTGCTCGCCCCGCAGACAGCCGTATACGTTCTCCCCCTCGATCATGATGGTAGCCGACTTGATACCCGCCTCATCCGCCTCCTGGTAGTCCATGATCTTGTAGGTAAATCCCTTGCGCTCCACCCAGCGGGTGTACATGCGGTAGAGCATCTGGGCCCAGTCCTGGGCTTCGGTGCCGCCGGCGCCGGGGTGGATGGTCAGGATGACGTTGGAAGCGTCGTACTCCCCGGTGAGCAGGGTGGAAAGGCGCGCCTCCTCCATCTCCTCCTCCAGCTTGGCAAAGCCCTCTTCCAGCTCGGGCAGAAGGCTCTCGTCCTCCATCTCATTGCCCATCTCGCACAGGGTGAGCAGGTCGTCCCACTCCCCCTCCCGCTTCTTCTGGTTTTCCAGCTTGCCGCGAAGGGTATTCATCCGCCGGGTGGCCTTCTGGGACTTTTCCAAATCGTCCCAGAATCCCTCGCTGGCGCTTTCCGACTCCAGCATCTCCAGCTCCCGGGCGGCGGCGTCCAGATCCAGCGCCTGACTCAGATCGTCCAGCGCGGGCTTGAGGTTATTCAGCCGCACCTTGTATTCGTCAAATTGAAGCATAGTCCACACTCACATTTCCAAAAAAATCGGCTATGAAATCAGCTCCATTATTATATCCAAGCAGGGGCTTTTTGTAAAGGAGAAATCGCCCAACAGCCCGGAAAAGCGCAAAAACCGCCCCTTGGGGCGGTCTTTGAGTCTCATCGGTCACTGGGGACGGCGGTGGGTGGGGCGGAAAAGATCAAGTCATCCACGTCCCCTTTTTCTCCGCCGCCCCGGGTGGGCAGGGTCTTCTCCTCCACAGCGGCGCCTCCTCTCGGCAAAGGTTACTTCCTCCCATCTTATGCGCCCCCTGGGAAAAAGATTCCGCCGCTGTGGGATCTTTTTCTTGTCATCCTCCCCCCTGTGTGGTATAGTAGACAAACTCACCCCAAAAGGAGGTACCGGACATGAGGGAGATCCATCCTGATGAGACCAGCCGGGCCGCGGCGTTTCAGCTGTGGATGCAGGCGCCCCAGCCCATGGTGACCCTGTTCAAGACCCTGGACGTGACCAATCTGGTCAGAGCCAGCCGAAAGGGCCGCAAATTCAACCTGCTCCTTTGCTGGTGCATCGGTAAGGCGGCCTGCCAGGTGCCGGAATTTTACCTGCTCCCTGTGGGGGACAAGCTCATGGCCTACGACCAGCTTGCCGTCAATACCGTGGTCGCCGTCCGGGACGGCGGCATCAACACCTGCGACGTCCCCTTCTCCCAGGACCTGGAGGTCTTCGCGCAAAACTATCTGGCCCTCACCGCGCAGGTGCGCGAAAGCTGCCAGAACTATGACCTGACCGACCACATGGTCATCGGCACCTCCGCCCTCACCCAGACCGAGATCGACGGCGCGGTCAACATCTACGCCGGATTTTACAACAATCCCTTCGTTATCTGGGGCCGGTATCGGAAGCGTCTTTGGCGGGCGGCGCTGCCGGTGTCCTTCCAGTTCCACCACACCCAGATGGACGGCGGACACGCCGCCCGGTTTCTGGAGCTTCTGCAGGCGGAAATAAACAGTCTGAAATAAGCCGGCAGAGGAATTTTTTCTTGACATGGGGCATAGGCTATGATATAGTAGATAAGCACTTAAAAGGCCATACCAGATGCCGGAGTGGCGGAATTGGTAGACGCCCGGGACTTAAAATCCTGTGTTCCTAAAGAACGTGCCGGTTCGACTCCGGTCTCCGGCACCATGATATCGCGGGGTAGAGCAGTTGGTAGCTCGTCGGGCTCATAACCCGGAGGTCGTAGGTTCAAATCCTGCCCCCGCAACCAAAAAGTCACCGTTTCCCACTGGAAACGGTGACTTTCTTTATCTTTTGCGGTAGTTTGTGCGGCAGAGATTTCCCTGACCCAAACCGTGACCCATACGGGGAAAGGGCTGGAAAGGGCTGAACCACAACGGAGAGGGCGCTTCCTTGTTGTCGTATTACAAATTTGGTGATATAATATCAAAAACAGCTTAAGGAGGAATAAATATGCTTTTCTCTGAAATTACATCAAAACTAACAGGAATCTCGTGTCCCGTATTTGGAGTGTCCTGGAATCCTCCGGCTAGTCAACGTACGGTTGCGAGAAAGATTATAACCTATTTAGAGGGGAAGCGGGTGCTTTACGAAGACCTTAATGATGAATTTGCTTGTTCCTGTGTGAAGTCGGTTTTAGAAATCAAAGATTTTTTGACAAATCAAATTTCCGATATCAAAGAAAATTCGGAACTTGAAACATATGTGCTGGGGATGAGAACCGCTTGCAACGCTTTTTTGAGTAAGTGCCATTTGGAGAGGGAAAACAAATGTGAATATTGCCATGTGGGGACAATAGAGAACATGATGTTTACTGTTGCTTTAGGGCAGCTAAGAACATCCTTTGGGGTTATGATAGGCCAAATCGCAAAAACCTTTGGTGCCGATGTTGAAGACTCGTTGGCACAAATAATCCCAGACTGATTTTTCTTAGACGGACTGGGCCAAAATGCTACCCATTGTATTGGCTGCCTGGCGCTGGGCTTGGGTGGTGATGTGTGCGTAGGTGTCCAGTGTGTCACCTCAGACACGCTCACCTCCCTGATGGAGCGGCTGTCGGGCGATCCCCGTTTTTTCTCCCCCCACCGTTCCTATATCATCAATTTGGAGCACATCACCGCGCTCAATGCCGATAGCGTGCTCCTTGCAGGCGGTCAGCGGATCCCCGTAGTCCAGGCTGTCCTTCCCGCTCTGAAGCGGGCGTATGTGGCGTATCTGTCCCAGGCGGGGCATTAAGAGCGCATAAAACTTTAGGATGTTTGTTGTATAAAAAAGGGACGGGCCCCGTCGGGCTCGCCCCTTTTCCGTGTCTGCTCCTTTTCTTATCCCCTGGCCGCCTTCGCAATGACGCCCACATAGTTGGCGGTATCCGCCAAGGTAGCGCCGGAGACGGCGTCCACCGCGTTTTCACTGCCGGCCAGGGCCTCCGCCTCGGCCACCGTCATCCCGTTGACATGGGCCTGGATGGCGTCGTAGTTATCGTCGATGGGCACAGTGGAACCGGCGTGCTCCGCCATCAGCGCGCTGTAATAGTCGGCCTCCATCCGCTTGGAGATGAGGACTTTCCCCTCGGCATAGCCGGCGGCAAACTCGGCGTCGCTGTTGGGCACGCCCTTCACGTCGCCGGCGTCGGTAAACTGGAACTCGTCCAGATAGCTCAGCACGATCTTGTCCCCGTCGGTGAGGGCGGCAGCGGCGGTAAAGCATTTATCACCGTGGGCCGCGCCGTAGGCCACGTTCAGCTTCAGACTGTCGGAACTGCCGCTGAACTCCACCGCCTGGGTCTCCTGGGCGTTCTTGGCCGCCTGAACGATGGCGCTGAGATACCCGGCAGTATCCGCCAGAGTGGCGCCGGACACGGCGTCCACCGCGCCCTCCCCGGCGGCAACGCTCTCCACCTCGGCGATGGTCTTGCCCACGGCGAAGGTCTGGATGGCGTCGTAGTTGTCGTCGATGCGCACGGTGGAGCCGGCGTGATCCGCCATCAGGGCGCTGTAGTAGTCGGCCACCACCCGCTTGGAGGCCAGGGCCTGCCCCTCGGCATAGCTCTCGCCGAAGCCCTTGTCGCTGTTGGGCACCACCTCTAAGCCGGCGTCATCGGCCACAAACTGGAACTCGTCCACATAAGCCGCCACGATCACGTCGCCCTGCACCGCGGCGTAAGCCTCGGTAAAGCACTTGGTGCCGTGGGCCGCGGCATAGGCCAGGCCCAGCTGCACGCCGCCCTCGATCTCCACCTTCTCGGCGGGAGGCGCGGTCTGCGCCGGGGCCGGGGTGGGCTCGGTATAGTTCTCGCCCAGGGCGGCGGCCACAGCCGCCTTGACGCCCTTGCTGGTCATGGTGGCGCCGGACACGCCGTCGATGTCATAGCCGTTGGCGGCCACCACCTGCTGCTCCAGGTCGGCCAGCGCCTTGCCGCCGATCTCCGGGGTCTCCTTCTCCCCTTTGATGGAGCAGGCGGTGATCGTCCCGCTCTCCCGGGTCAGCGTCACGGTCACGTCGCCGCCATAGCCTTTTCCAGTCCCGGTGAGGGTCTCGCCGGCGGGCTTTTTCTCCCCGCAGGCGGTCATGCTGAGCGCAAGCGCGCCGCTCAAAAGGATCACTGCTGTCTTTTTCATATCCTGTCTCTCCTTTTCCAGTCGCCCTATCCGGGCGTCATTTCCAGCGTATCATATGCCTCTATCCGCAATGGAAGATATCTGTGTGCTCATTATTTTTAATAGTATGGCAAAAGCGTCTGTATCCTATTCTGTACAGGCGCCTTTATTCCGCCCTAAGCTCCCCTTGTAAAATCCCGCAGCATTCGGTGCACTTTAGCATTCTGAATAGAAAATGTCAAGAGTAAATGCGAAAAATTTGAAATAAGCATGCTGAATATTTGTGAATAAGAGCGCACGGCCACGGAACAGGATCGGAAACACAGACAATCCACCAGCAGCTGGGGCGGTGAGTTGGTTCTGGATCATTCTAAGGTCTGGATTTTCCCCTCACACTGTGTTATAATGCCATCCGGCCCTGGTTCTTCCTGGAAGGCCGGGGCCGTTTATTTTACGCAATACGAGGTTGAAACCCATGGAAACAAACGTCATTACGGTGGGCCTTCCCCGGGCTATGCTGTACTACCGCTGCCGCACCCTCTGGGGCGTCTTTTTCCGGGAGCTGGGGGTGGACACGGTCACCAGCGGCCCCACCGACCGGGAGATCCTGGAGCGGGGCTCCGCCCTGGCCATCGACGAGGCCTGCCTGTCCCTGAAGATCTACCTGGGCCATGTGGCGGCGCTGGTGGGGAAGTGCGACTATATCCTGGTGCCCCGGGTCAGCAATTTCGGCCACCACCGGAATATGTGCACCCGGTTTGAGGCCATGCCCGACCTGGTAAAAAACGTCTTTCGGGACGTCCCGCAGAAATTCCTCACCTGCAGCGTGGACGTGCTGGCAGGGCAGGACGAGGAACACGCCTTCCTGTCCCTGGGCCGCCAGCTGGGCTTTGGCCCCAAGACCGTGAAGCGGGCCTATAAGCTGGCCAAGCGGGCGGAGCTGACCCAGTACAGAGCCAGGGTGCAGAAGCAGGAGGAGCTGTGCAAGCGGGAGGGACTGAAGATCCTCATCGCCGGACACAGCTATGTGGTGGAGGATCCCTATGTCGGCAAGGTGGTCACCGATTACCTCAAGGGCGTGGGCGTCACCCCCCTCCGGGCCGACCTGACGGAGCGGGAGCACGCCCTGAAGCGCAGCCGGGAGCTCTCCCCCACCTGCAAGTGGGAGATCAGCCGGGAGATCCTGGGCGGCATCGCCCTGCGGAAAAACGAGGTGGACGGCATCATCCTCCTCAGCGCCTTCCCCTGCGGGCCTGACGCCATGGTCAATGAGCTCATTGCCCGCCGGGTCAAGGGTATCCCCATGCTGAACCTGGTTCTGGACAGCCAGACCGGCACGGCGGGGGTGGAGACCCGGCTGGAGAGCTTTATCGACATCATCCGTCTGAAGGAGGGGAAGCTGTAATGGCAGAGGCAAAAGGAAGAAAGATCTCCTTCCCCAGATACGCCGAATATAACTGCGCCCTGAAATACATCATGGAGCAGGCCCTGGACGTGAAATATGTCATGCCCCCCGCCCTCACCAAACGCACCATGGAGCTGGGCAGCAAATACAGCCCCGACTATGTCTGCACCCCCTTCAAAACCGTGCTGGGCAGTATGATCGAGGCCCTGGAGTGCGGCGCGGACACCCTCATCATGACCCACGGCCTGTGCCGGCTGGGATATTACGGGGAGCTTCTGGAGCAGATCCTCCGGGATCTGGGCTACCAGTTTGAGTTCATCAACCTGTCCGAGTATGACATGAGCAAGAAAAAGGAATATCTCAAGATCATCCGGCGCATCAACCCCAAGGTGAACCCCGCCCGGTGCCTGACCCAGTTCATGGAGGGCCTGCGGATGGTGGAGTACCTGGACGAGATCACCGGTGAATACTACAAAAATTGCGGCTTCGACCCCACCGGCGGGTATAAGCGCGGCTACCAGGACTTCCTTACCGCCATGTACACCGCCCGGAGCCGCAGCGATGTGGAGACAGGCTACCGCGAGGCCAAGCGCGCCCTCCAGGCCATCCCGCTGGATAAGCCCGCCCAGCCCCTGCGGGTGGGCGTGGTGGGAGAGTTCTACACCGCCATGGACGCCTTCTCCAACCTGGAGCTGGAGCAGAAGCTGGCGGACATGCGCCTGGAGATCTACCGGTGGATGAACGTGACCAACCAGTTCCTCCACTACAACGGCCAGAAGAATATGCACATCAAGATCCAGGATCTGTGCCAGTATGAGATGGGCCCCACCGCCACCGCCAACATCTGGTACGCCAGGGAGTGCGCCGAGCGGGGCTTTGACGGCCTCATCCACATCAAGTCCGCCGGCTGCACCCCGGAGATCGACGTGATGCCGGTACTGCAAAATATCAGCGCCGACTATAAGATCCCCGTGCTCTACCTGACCTACGACGTTCAGACCAGCGACGTGGGACTGCAGACACGGCTGGAGGCCTTTTATGACATGATCGCCATGAGAAAGAAGGTATTTTAACATGGAACACGCATATTTGGGCGTCGATGTGGGCTCCATCTCCACCAAGGGCGTCATCATCGACCGGGAAAACAACATTCTGGCCAGCCGGTACATCTGGACTCAGGGCGACCCCATCGGCGCGGTGAAGGAGCTGGTGCGCCTTCTGAAGGAGCAGTTCGACAGCACAAAATATAAAGTGGTGGCCACCGGCACCACCGGCTCGGCCCGCAAGCTGGTGGGCGCCATTCTGGGCGCCACCATGGTAAAAAACGAGATCACTGCCCACGCCGTGGGCACCACCACCTTTTATCCCGACGTGCGCACCATCCTGGAGATCGGCGGCCAGGACTCCAAGATCATCCTGGTGGAGAACGGGGTGGCGGTGGACTACGCCATGAACACCCTGTGCGCCGCGGGCACGGGCGCCTTCCTGTCCAGCCAGGCCAAGCGGCTGGGCATTGAGGTGGAAGAGATCGGCGACTACGCCCTGCGCTCGGCCCACCCCACCCAGATCGCCGCCCGGTGCACCGTCTTTGCCGAGTCCGACCTGGTGCATAAGATCCAGATGGGCCACCCCCGGGAGGACATTATCGCCGGGGTGTGCAACGCCGTGGCCTCCAACTACCTCAACAACGTGGGCAAGGGCAAAAAGATCCTCTCCCCGGTGGTGTTCCAGGGCGGCGTGAGCAAAAATAAGGGCGTGGTGGCCGCTTTCGAGCGCACCCTGGGCTGCAAGGTCATTGTCGACCCCAACGGCCACCTGATGGGCGCCCTGGGCGTGGCCATTCTGGCCAAGAAGGGCAGCAAACGGCAGGAATTCGACTTCGCGGTGGAGAACATGGAGTTCCATACCCGGGAGGCCAGCTGCGGCCAGTGCTCCAACCACTGCGAGATCATCTGCGTCTACCGGGGCGACGAGCTTATCGACGCCTGGGGCAACCGCTGCGAGCGGGGCGAGCGGACGCGCTGAGCGTCTCTTTGCAAACAGAAAGTGGGCCATGCCGGAGTCATCCGGCATGGCCCACTTTTTCTATGGGGACGCCCGCAAAGGGCTTTGCGCAATTTATCCGACGTGCAGCAGCTTTTTAAGATCCGCCCACAGTCCCTTGAACAGATTGGCCACCCGCTCCCAGAAGGTGGTCTTCTCCGCGGCCTTCTGCTCCTCTTCGGTCTGCTCCGGCTTTTCCTCCTTGATCTCCTGGGTGCGCATGATATACTGCACGCTCCGGGGCGCGGCGTTGCGCTGGTCGGTTATGGACACCGGTGTGGCGTTGGCGTCCATGTTCAAAATGCCGTCCACCCGGCCGCTGTGGTCGTCCCACTCGTCGTCGATGAGGTCGGAAATGGTGCTCTTGGCGTCCCGGATGGTGCCGGTCTGCTCCAGTCCCATGGTGGCTTTGCGCAGGGCATCGGAGAGCCCGCTCAAGGTGTTGGCGGTGCCCGCGTCCAGCTGGGGCCCGGCCTGCCGCAGCAGGCTCTCGGCGGAGCCGATGGCGGAGGCGGTGCCTCCCAGGGCGGTCTGGGCGGAGGCGGACAGGCTCTGGACGTCCGTCACGGCGGCCTGGAGCTCCGGCTCATAGGTATTGAGCGTGGCGATGAGGCTGTCCAGATCGGACAGGGCCGTGTCGGCGGTGATCGTAATACGGGAGAGAAGATCGCCCACCTCGTCCAGATCCCCCAGAAGGGCGGCGCCCTCCCCCTCATGCTCCTTCAGGGTCTTCAGCAGATCCCGGCACAGCTTGGCCAGGGAGTGGAGGTCGTCCACAGTCCCCGTGTCCCCCACCAGCTCGCAGATGTCGGACAGCTCCCCCACCAGCCGGGCGGTGGGGTCGGTAAGGCCGGTGATCAGATTGTTGATCTCTTTGATTTTCTTGTTCACGGTGTCCACCATGGGCATCTGGGCGGAGAACTCCGCGTAGGCCGCGTCGGCGGCGGCCGCCTGATTTCGGGCGGCGGTCAGCTCACTGCTCCCACCGGCCAAAAAGGCAGCGTAAGCGCTTTGAAAATTCGCCTCGGCCTGCTGCTTTACCATGGCCACGATGGCCTGCCCCTGCGGCCCGGCGGCAAACTCCTCCGGAGTCATCGGGGTATCCCCGGGCTGTACGCCGGCGACATAGCTTGCATACGCGGCGGCCACCTGATCCTTGGCGGTCTGTTCCACCTGCTTTTCATACCCCTGCTGAAAGGCCCCCAAAACGATAAAGTCCTGGAAGGACATATCCGTTTCGCTCAGCCCGTTCTCCGCCAGATAGCTCTCATACTGCCGGCGGTATTCCAGCACCGTCTTCATCTGGGCCGCCTGGTCGGGAGAGAGCATCCCCAGCATGTCGGAGTCCTTGATGGTGGAGATGCCCTTGGTGCTCTTCAGCGCCGACTCCAGCATATCCAGGGCGAAACGCATCCCCTCCATCTCGTCGTCCAGCTCTTCCATGCCGCTGGACAGGCTGCTGGCGATGGCGCTGGCCCGCTTGTTGTAGCTCTCCACGTCGGTGAGCAGTTCGCTGAGGGCCTTGGTATCGGCCTGGATGGCGGCGATGGTCTTCCGCGCCCTCTCCAGCTCCGGGGCCAGGCCCTGGGTGGTGGCGTTGAGCCGGTTGAGATCGCCGTTGAGGTCAGTGATGGCCTGAGAGGCCACCTGGGCGTACCTGTCCATGCTCCCCAGGGTGTCCACCAGGCCGTTGAGCCCCTCCAGGGCCAGATCGGTCTGGTCATAGACCTCCCCCTTCCCCCGTGAGACGGTGCTCCGGGCGCCACTGAGCTGATCCAGGCCGTTGGCGGTGGCATTGAGACTGCCGCTCATGCCGTCCAGGGTATCTAAGATCACGTCCAGACTGTCGCTGATGGCGTCCAGGGAGTCTTCCCCCTTCTCCTTGGCCTGCTTCAGGTCGGCCACCTTCTCCATCTGCTGAAGGGTGGCGGGCACCGCCAGGAAGATGAGGCCGGAGAAGGAGAAGTCCTCGCTGCCCACCCGGATGACGAAGTGATCCTCCTCCCCGGGCAGGGCGGCAAAGAGCACCGTGCGCAGGTTGCCGACAAGCTGTACCTCCGCCCCGGGGGCCTCCAGAGAGACGATGTCGTCGTCATTGAAGGCAGCGGCGGCGGTGAGCACCAGATTGTCCCTGCTGTAGGCCGGGGCGGCGGGATTGGGGAGAATGTCCAGGCAGATCTCCACAAGCCCTGTCTTCCCCGCCAGCTCCTCCGCCAGCGCGGGCGCGCCGTTGAGCCGGTAGGATACAGCGATGCTCCAGGGCAGCTGTTCAAAGGGCTTCACGGTCTTGCCCTCAAAATAGAACTTCTCCGGGGCGTCCTCCCCCATCTGGAAGGTGACCTTCCCGCCGTCAATGACGGGGGCGACGCCGTCGGTGAGGTTGATCACCTCGTCATATGTCCCGTAGTCGGTGACGGTGTCGGCGCCGTTGAGCCGGTAGCTTTTCACCACACTGGCCTCCTGCACCCCGCCATAGTAGTCCAGGGTGGCGTAATAGGCCTCGTCGTAGGAGGCGGGGATGGTCATTGCCTTGGCGGCGGGGACGAGGGAGGCGGCGGTCACGCTCAGCGCCAGAGCCAGCGCCAGGGCACGGTTACGATTTTTTCTCATTGGGGATCGGACTCCTTTCCTTGGACAGCTTGCAGGGCCGGGACTTTTTTCTCCCTGGGGGGCTTGGGCGTGCGCCAGTGGAGGGTGGTCTTATGGATCAGCGGCTCAAAGACGCACAGCACCGAGGGCAAAATGAAAATACTTACAAAGGCGGAGATGATGGCGCCCCTGGAGAGCATCATGCAGATGGCCTTCACGATGTCCATGGTGGACACCGCCGCCACGCCGATGGTGGCGCAGAAGAACACCAGCGCGGAGGTGAGGATGGAGGTGTCCGCCGAGGTGGCGGCGCGCTGGATGGCCTCCAGCCTGTCGTGGCCCTTTTGCAGCTCCTCCTGGAACCGGGTGGTCATCAAAATGGCGTAGTCCACCGTGGCGCCCAGCTGGACGCAGCCGATGACTGTGGGCGCCACAAAGGCCACCACGCTGCCGGTAAAGTAGGGGATGCCCTGGTTGATGAAGATGGCCAGCTCGATGGTGGCCACCAGCAGAATAGGCACGGCGATGGACTTAAAGGTGATGGCCACCAAAATCAGAATGGCCAGGATGGACAGGTAGCTTGTGACCTTGAAGTCCACGTCCGTGACGGTGATGAGGTCTGCCGTAAGGGCGGCCTCGCCGGTAATGTAGGCGTTGGGGTCGTGGGTATGGAGGATATCCTTCAGCGTCTCCAGCTGGGCGGCCACCTCATCGGAGGCGGTGACGTAGGAGGAGTTGATCATCATCATTTGATATCCGTCTTTTTTGCAGATATCCTTGACGGCGTCGGGGATAAAGAAATCCGGGATGCCCGCGGGGAGAAATTTGTCGTAGGCCGCCACGCTGGTGATGCCGGGCACCGCCTCGATCTCGTCGATGAGCCGGAGCATCTCGTTGTGGCTCAGGTCGTCCTCCATGACAACAAAGTGGCTGGAGGCCATATCAAAGTCGTCCTTGAGCTTGTTGGTGGAGACGATGGAGGGCATATCCTGGGGCAGGGACTCGTCCAGCTTGTAGTACATCTCCACATGGTTGTTGGCGTATACCGCCGGGATAAACAGCGCAAGGAACAGGATCACAAAGCCCTTCCGGTGCCGGACGATGAAGGCGTTGACCCCCGCCATTTTGGGCTTGAGGCAGGGATGGCGGAAGCGCTGGATGCCTCTATCCATCTGCAGGAGGATGGCGGGCAGCACCAGCACCACCGTGGCCACCCCCAGCACCACGCCCTTGGCCATGACAAAGCCGATGTCCTTGCCCAGGGTCAGGCGCATGAAGCACAGGGCCAGAAAGCCGGCGATGGTGGTGAGAGAGGAGCCGGAGAGGGACTTGAACGCGGCCACGATGGCGGTGGCCATGGCGTCCCGCTTATCCTCATAGTTGTGCAGCTCCTCTATGTACCGGTCATAGAGGAAGATGGAGTAGTCCATGGTAACGCCCAGCTGCAGCACCGCGGCAATTGCCTGGGTAATAAAGGAGATCTCGCCAAACATGATGTTGGTGCCAAAGTTATAGATCACCGCCAGGCCGATGCTGAGCAGCAGAGCCACGGGGAGGAGCCAGGAGTCCATCATCAGGCACATGGCCACCATGGACAGGATCACCGCCATGACCACATACAGCGGCATCTCCTTGATGACCAGATCCTTGGTGTCCTTGATAAACACGGAAAAGCCGGCCAGGAAGCACTTCTCATTGCACAGCCGGCGCACCTGGGCGATGGCGTTCATAGTGGATTCCGAGGCGCCGGCCTGGTCGTACTGGACGATCATCATGGTGGCCTTTCCCGAGAAGAACACATCCCGCACCTCGGCGGGGATCATCTCCTGGGGGATCTGGATCCCGGCCATATTGGAGATCCAGATGGCCCCGCTGACGCCGGGGACTTCCTTCACCTGCTCCAGCAGCTGGTTGGTGTACTGGGGCGGCATATCCTCCACAATGAGCATGGTGGTGGCCGCCATCTGGAAGGGCTCCTCCAAAAGGGCCTCCCCCTTTACCGAGTCCAGCTCCTGGGGCAGGTAGGTCAGGATGTCGTAATTGACCCGCGTTCCGAAATAGCCCAGGATACTGGGAATGAGCAGCGCTACGGCAATGGTCACCACCAGTTTGGGTCTTCTCGTCAGCTTGTGGGCGATTTTTTCCAGCAATTCGATCACCTTCCGGGGAATAGTCAGTCCCTGTTAAGCGGGGCGTCCCCTCTTTGCGGGGACGCCCCTATCTTAGTTTTTTCCAGGCCCAAAAGTCAATGGTTTGGGGGCCTTTCTCATAATTCTTCATGAACGGGACTGCCCTTGGCTTTTCATACTTTTTCATGGATTTTTCGCCCTGGGTATGGTATGCTTCAGAGTGAAAGGGAGTGGCTCAAATGAGCGCTAAAATACTTGTGGTGGACGACGACGCCTCCATCCGCCTCCTGGTCTCCGACGTGCTGAGCGACCAGGGTCTCTCCGTCACCACCGCCGCCTCCGGCGAGGAGGCCCTCGCCATTCTGGAGGGGGAGAGCTTCGAGCTCATCCTGCTGGATATCATGATGAAGGGCATGGACGGCCTTGAGGTCTGCCGCCGCGTCCGGGACAGCGTAGAGTGTCCCATCCTCTTTTTGAGCGCCAAGGATTCCGCCCAGGATATCGTCGCCGGCCTTGGACTGGGGGCCGACGACTACCTGACCAAGCCCTTTGAGCTGGAGGTGCTCTCCGCCCGCGTCCAGGCCCACCTGCGCCGCCAGGAGCGCATCCTCTCCTCCACCGCCGCCCCCCGGGCTCCCATTCAGATCGGAGAGATCTGCCTGGACGCGGAGAACGTCACCGTCACCCGCTCCGGCGCGCCCGTCTCCCTGTCCACCCGGGAGCTGGAGCTGCTCCACTACCTCATGACCCATGCGGGCCAGACCCTCTCCCGGGAGCGCATCTACCGGGACGTGTGGCAGACCGAGTACGGGGACATGAGCGCCGTGGCCATCAACATCAAAAATCTGCGCCTGAAATTGGATCCGGAGTGGCGCTACATCAAGACCGTCTGGGGCCAGGGCTACCGGTTCGTCACCCAGAGCGGCCTGATCGAGGGGGAGTGAAGGGGACATGGATACACAGCAAGCACAGAACAAAAGCGGCTTCCCCGGCGTGGGCTGGCTCTCCAGCCGGCTGAGCCGCAAGCTCATCGTCATTGTGGTGGCCTTGGCCCTGCTGGACTGGTGCGTGATCTCCCTCCACTTTGTGGACGCGCTTCAGGCTATCTACACCGCCGCCGACCCGGCGGTGGCCTCCCGGTACGCCGCCCTGAGCATGCTGCTTTTCAATCTGCTGGTGCTGGCGGTGGCCGCCATCCTCTTCTTTCTGCTGGTCATCGCCCCCATCATCCGCCTGCGGAAGGCCATGCGGCAGTATTCCGCCTCCGGCCAGGCCCCGGAGCGCACCGTCCGCTCCGACGAGATCGGCCGGCTCCAAAACGCCTTTGTGGAGCTGACGGAGACCATCGCGCGCAAAGAGCAGGCCGAGCGGCGGCTCATCGCCTCCATCTCCCACGACATCAAGACCCCGCTCACCTCCGTGCTGGGCTATTCCGAGCGTCTGCGCGCGGGCAGCCTCTCCCCGGAGCGCAAGGAGCAGTATTTGGATCTCATTCACGAAAAAGCCCTCCACCTGAAGGCGGTGGTGGATGAGTTCGACGACTATTTGGATGTGGGCCTCAGGGACGCCGCCCCCATGGTGCTCATGGAGGCGGGGGAGCTGTGCCGCCGCCTCCGGCACGAGTACAGCGACGAGCTGGAGGATGCAGGGGTGTCCTTCCGGGTGGAGTGCCTCGCCCCCGGGGCCCAGCTCATCTGCAGCTGGGAGCATATGCGCCGGCTCTTCGGCAACCTCATCTCCAACAGCATCAACCATGCCCAGGCCCCCCGCCTGGCGCTGGAGCTCACCTGTGAGCGTCAGGAGGATCGGATCCTGTTTTCCTTCCGGGACAACGGCGTGGGGGTGCCCCAGGAGCTGTTGGGCCAGATCTTCGAGCCGCTCTACACCTCCGACCGGGGAAGGAAGGTCTCCGGCCTGGGCCTGGCCATCTGCGGCAGCATCGTCAAGGCCCACGGGGGCGTCATCCACGCCCAAAACGCCCCCGGCGGCGGCCTTCTCACCCAGATATCCCTCCCCTGCGTGGAGCTCTGAGGCCACTGAAAAAGAGGGACACAGGATCTCTGTCCTGTGTCCCTCTTTTTTCATCATTTATTCCACTGTGCTGTGGGCAATGTAGGTCAGGTGGTCTCCCAAACGCTCCAGATTGGACACCAGGTTGATGAACACTCCGCTGGAGGCGGCACTGCACGCGCCCTGGTTGAGCCGCTCAATGTGGCTTTCAATGAGCCGTTTGCGCAGGGTGTCGACGTCATTTTCCACCCGATCCACCTCACCCAGCAGGCCCGCATCCTTTTCCACCATTACCCGCCTGGTCAGGCCGTAGAGTTCCTCCACCCGCTGCGTCATTCCATCCAGCTCTTGGCGCACGCTTTGAGAAAAGTCCAGATTCCTGTCCACGGAGGCACGGGTATACTTGGTCAGGTTGTCGGCGATCTCCGCGATACGCATAATATCCGCCAGACTCCCGTGGAGCCGGGAGATATCCCGCTCGTCGGAGAGCTTGCTCTGGGCGGCCAGACGGATCAAGTAGTTGACCACAGCCTGCTCCACGCCCCCCGCCCGGTCGATCAGTTTTTGTGTGGGGGCAATAAGCTCCTTGTCCCTGTCCTGAAAAGATCGGTAGCCTGTCCGAAAGGCCTCCATGGCTGTATCGGACAGGCGGACCATCTCCTTTTCCAATTGGGAAATGGCCAGAGATGTGGAGGCCAGCATGCGCTCGTCCAGGTAAGTCTCCTGAGGCTCCTCCCGAACCTCCCGCTCCCGGATCAGCCGCTCCGACACCCGGACAAACCAGCCGCACAGCGGCAGGAACAGTACCGTACAGGTGACATTGAAGAAGGTGTGGAACATGGCGATCTGGGTAGCTGTCTCTGAGAACCACCGGCCAAAGGTACACGTCATGAAGCCCGGCCAGAACGCCAGAACCAGGAAAAAGATCCCCGAGCCCAGGGTGTTGAACATCAGGTGGATAAAGCTTGCCCGCCGGGCGTTAGCCCCGGCGGTAAAGGAGCTCATCAGGGCCGTTACACAGGAGCCGATGTTGGTGCCCAGAATGATATAGAGCACCTCGTTGCCCCCGGTACCCACGGTGAGTCCCGCCACCGACATGGCGATGATGATGGAAGTGGTGGCTGAGCTGGACTGCACCAGAGCGGTGAGGAAAATCCCGATAAAAAACAGCAGCAGCGGATCGCGCACCATCGTGAAAAGGCTCTGAATGGCGTCCCGGTCGGCCTTCATGGCGTCCGACATCAGAGCCAGCCCGATAAAAATCAATCCCAGACCCGCCAGAAGAAGTCCCAGCTTCTTCTTGGTGTCCTCCTTCCCGATCATACTGAGCATGATGCCCACAAACACCAGAACCTGGATGTAAGTGGTGATGGGAAAGGCGCTCAGGGCGGCGATCTGCGCGGTGACGGTGGTGCCGATGTTGGCGCCCATGATCATAGCCGCCGCCTGGTAGAGGTTCATCACCCCCACGTTGACAAAGCCCACAATGAGCACTGTGGTCACCCCGGAGCTTTGGATGAGGGCGGTGGCCGCGGCGCCCACGCCCACATTCACCAGCCGCTTGTCGGCGGTCTTTCCGAACAGCTCCTTCAGTTTCCCGGTGGCAAGCTGCTCGATGTTGGCTGTGAGCAGGTGCACCCCCACCAGGAACACCCCCGTTCCGGCCAAAAGGCGGACGAAAAACAGGGCCAGTCCTCCCAATGTCATAGCGTCTCTCCCTCCGTTTTCCAGGGATAGTTTGCCCATTTCAGGCCAAAAAAGGCAAGGCTTCGCTGTCGAAACAACAGCAAAGTCTCGCCTTTTCATCACGCAACCGGGCCAAACAGCCGTATTGACGACTCCGCGAACACGGACTTTTCCGTGCAGGCTACTCCCTTTGTTTATAACATATATAACTTATTTTTTCCGGCTTGTCAATCCCTTTGGCTCAATATCCAGCAGGTATCGTCCAAAGGCGTTGAGAACGACCGTGTCCCCATACTGGTGCTGCCGGGGAAGATTGGGCCCGTAATTCAGATGGACGTGGCCGTGGATCAAATAGGCGGGCTTGAACCGATCCAGCAGGCGGTTGAAGGTCTGAAAGCCCCGGTGGGCGTAGTCCTCCCCGTCCCCGTAGCCCCTGGGGGCGGCGTGGGTGAGCACCAGATCCACGCCGCCCTGGCGCAGGATGCCGGGGACGAGTTTAGCCGCCCGCCAGGTCATCTCTCCCTCGGAATACTGGTGGGGCCCCGGCTTGTACCGCCGTGCGCCCCCCAGCCCCACGATCCGAAGGCCCTTCACCGTCACCGCCCTGCCGTCGATACATTCACAGCCCTCCGGGGGCTTTGCCGCATACCGCTCGTCGTGATTGCCATGGACATAGAGCAGGGGCACCCCCGCCATCGTCACCAAAAAGGACAGGTACTCCGGCTTCAGATCGCCGCAGGAGAGGATGAGCTCCACCCCCTCCAGCAGCTCCGGCCGGTAGTTTTCCCAGAGGACAGAGCACTCCTCGTCGGCCAGGCACAATATCCTCACAGCAGTACCCCCTCCTTCCGGGGCGGGATCTCTTCCCGGTATACGCCCTGGAGCCGTACCATCTCCCGGGCGGCGGGGATGAGGGAATCAAAGCCGGGGATCTCCCCCTCCACGCTCTCACACAGCCAGTCCATCTTCAGGATCTCCTCCGGAGAGAACCACCGCTCCCCATCGCTGCGCTCTGTCCCCCTGTTGTCCCGGATGACCCGGCGGAAGGGATCCAGCTCCCCGGAGCCGATATCCCGTTCCAGGATCTCCACCAGCCTCCGGCATCCCTCAGGCAGGCCGGGGGCGCACCGCGTCCCCACCACGCCGCTCTGGATGCCCCACCAATAGTTGATGGCCTGGGTCTTTCCATGGCTGCCCGTAATGTCCCAGCCGCCATCCAAAATGCTGCGCACCACCTGTTCATAGAAAATGCCCCAGTTCCAGAAGGGAGAGATCAGAGGCTCCCGCACCCCGTCTTCCCGCAGCCGGCTCAGGCCCCACCGGGCCTGGTATTGGGTGGGGGTTGGCACGTCCCGGTTGGACACCAGCTCCACTCCCTCGGCGTCAAAGCGCTCCAGCGCCTTGGGGTCGCAGCAGGACCACCGCAGGCGGATCCGCGCCCCGGGACAGGTCAGACTGGCGCCCAGGGCAAAGGCGTTGATGCCCGCGGGCACGCCGAAGATGGGATAGCTGGCGATATAGCCGATCTCCTTTCCTCTGCACAGGGAGCCTGCCACCACGCCGGAGAGGAACTTGGCCTCATAGATACGGCTGTAATAGGTGCGCACCCCGGTGTATGGCATGAACAGCGAACAGTTGAGGAGCTTCACCTCCGGATAGGCCGCCGCCATCTTCCGGCAGGCGCCGATCTGCTGGGGCGCGGTGGAGAAGAGCACCTGCGCCCCCTCTTTGATCGCCTGCTCCATCATCGCCTCGCCGGTATCCTCCTCCGACTTGGGCCAGTAGGTTCTGGTGGTCACCTTGTCCTCCAGGGCGATCTCCATATATTTGCGCCCCAGCTCATGGCCGCTGACCCAGTTGCTCACGGCGGGGTCGTGGGAATGGACGAAGGCCACCTGCAAATGGCTGGGCCGCACCACGCCGAACAGAAGCCCTTTGATGCCCTTGTCCGGCCCGGCGGGGACGGTGTCCACCGCGATGGGGTCGCTCTGCACATCGGAGATCACGTCAGGCCACACCGCCTCCAGGCTCTTATCCAGCTCCCCGTCGCTCATCTCCTTCAACGCGTCGAAGGAATAGACCTTCAGCCAGACCAGCAGGGCGTCGGAGGCGGCAGCCTGCTCCTCCTGCCGCCGTCTGCGGTCATAGGCGGACTGGAACCGGGTGTAGGCCGCCAGGAAATCCAGCCGCTCCTCCCCGCTCCAAACATGGTCGCACTCAAAGCCCAGGGCGGCCTGGAGCTTGCGGTACTGCCCCGGCCGGTCAAACCGCACCCGGTAAATGTGGGCGCAGTCATAAAAGCGGAGGAATTCATAATAGGCCGCGATCTCCGGCTCCTGGCTCCAGGGCGGGAGCATACGGGTGACATAGGCGCTCACCGTGGCCGCGTGAAAGCTCTTGAGCACGCTGATGCGCTTGTTTCCCTCCTGGACATAGAACCGGCCCAGATATTCCACACACCGCACCGGCTCCTGGATGCCCGTCTCCCCCAGATGATCGTCACACAGGCGGATCCACTTGGCGGCGAACTCCGTGTCCTGCTCCAAAAGGGGCATGAAGTTGGCGGCAAAGGCGTTCTTTCGGGCGTCGGTGCGGGTGCCCACCACCATCTCCATGGGGATCTCCAGCACCCCCAGATCGCTCACCCCGGCCGTGCTGGGCCCCACCAGGCAATCATCCAGGGCGGGCAGATAGGGATAGCTGCCGTGTATCACCGCGTCCTTATAACATTTTCGGCCCAGCTTCAGGGCCTTTTGATATTGTTCCACAGCCTCCTGCATTGGCATGGCTGACCGCTCCTTTCAAAATGGAAACGTTTCCATCCGGACATCATACCACGCTCCGTCCTCTTTGGCAAGGCGAAAACGCGGAAGAGGGACGGGGCAGATCCGCCCCGTCCCTCTTAAACATCTGCGTTTTTTACCCGTTATATCCGTTGGGATTCATGCTCTGCCAGCGGAAGCTGTCCCGGCACATGTCCACCAGTCCCCGCTCTGCCTTCCAGCCCAATACCTCCCGGCTCTTTGTGGGGTCGGCATAGCAGGTGGCGATGTCCCCCGGCCGGCGGGGGGCGATGCGGTAGGGCACCTCCGCCCCGCTGGCCTGTCCAAAGGCCTTCACCATGTCCAGTACACTGTAGCCCGTGCCGGTACCCAGGTTGATGGCCTCCGCCCCGGTGTGGCTCATCAGGTAGTCGATGGCGAACACATGGCCCCGGGCCAGATCCACCACATGGATATAGTCCCGCACCCCGGTGCCGTCGTGGGTGGGATAGTCGTCTCCGAAGACAGACAGCTCCTTGAGCTTGCCCACCGCCACCTGGGAAATATAGGGCATGAGGTTATTGGGGATGCCCTTGGGATCCTCTCCCATCAGTCCGCTTTCGTGGGCGCCCACCGGGTTAAAGTAGCGCAGCAGCACCACGCTCCACTCCGGGTCTGCCTTGGCGATGTCGGTGAGGATGCGCTCCCCAAAGTACTTTGTCCAGCCGTAGGGGTTGGTGCACCCTCCGGTCTTGGAGTTCTCTGTGAGGGGCATCGCATTGTCCGCGGAGTATACCGTGGCCGAGGAGGAGAAGATGAGCTTCTTGCACCCCTGGCGGGCCATCACCCGGCACAGGGTGATGGTGGAACCCAGGTTGTTGTCGTAATAGAGCTCGGGCTTTTCCACGCTCTCCCCCACCGCCTTGAGTCCGGCAAAATGGATGACGCAGTCCGGCCGCTCCTTTTCAAATACGGCGGAGAGCCCCTTCTCATCCCGGACGTCCAGCTCGTAGAAAAGAGGGGTCTTTCCCGTAATGGCCGCAACGCGCTTGGCGGCCTCGGGGCTGGAGTTGCAGAGGTTGTCCACGATGACCACCTCGTACCCCTTCTCCAAAAGCTCCACACAGGTGTGGGAACCGATATAGCCCATGCCGCCGGCAACCAAAACCTTCATTTATGCTTCCTCCTTTTTTCCGATGGATGGAACATCCTTCCAAAGCTCTCTGGGGTAGATCCCCGCCTTCTTCATCTCTCCGATGGCCTCCTTCAGATCCTCCAGATCCTCCGGATAGGTCATACCGTGCCACACATCCCGGGTGGGCAGCACCCGCACCGTTCCCTTCCCCTCCTGGATCTGGGCGTTGGGGATCAGGGGCAGGAAATACTCGCATTTAAGCGGGTTTTTCTCCAGATTTTCCTTCAAAAATGCCGGGAACCGGCCGGTGAACTCCCCCAGCAGCTCCTGCTGGAAGCCCCACAGGTTCATGGACACCACCATGTCCCCCGGCAGGTCGATCCAGCTCTCCCCGCCGTCCTCGCTGTAGGCCGCGTCGTCCCCCCGCTTTTCCACCCGCAGCCGCTCCACCACCTGGGTGAGGTAGCCGTCCCGGATGGAGCACACCCCCCGGGACACATATCCGTTCTCGGTGACGGTGTTGCGCAGCAGATAGCCCACCATGGCGTGCTCGTTGCCGGCGTGGGGGGCGCTGAGGAAGTCGTAGATGGCCTGGAGGGAGGTCACGCCGTAGTAGTCGTCAGCGTTGAGCACGGCGAAGGGCCCGTCAATGGCCTCGCTGGCACAGGCGATGGCGTGGGCGGTGCCCCAGGGCTTGACACGTCCCTCGGGCACGGAAAACCCCGCCGGCAGCCGGTCTATCTCCTGATAGACATAGCGCACCTCAAAAAAGTTCTCCATCCGATCCCCCACCGCGGCCTTGAAGTCCGCCTCAATGGCCCGCTTGATGATGAACACCACCTTGCGGAATCCGGCCCGCCATGCGTCATAGAGGGAAAAGTCGATGATCTTGTGCCCCGCCTCATCCACCGGAATGATCTGCTTGAGTCCGCCGAACCGGGAACCCATCCCGGCGGCCATGATGACCAGCACCGGCTCCTTCATACTGTACCACACCTTCCTGTTTCCATGCCATGCTTAAGTTTAAGCATACAACGCCGGAGCTCATACGTCAAGCCTAAGGGGCAAAAAAAGCCCCCGGACAGGACGTGTCCGGGGGCTTTTCAGCGCGCGCTCATTACAGCACGCCGATCTCCTTGTAGTACTTCTCCGCACCGGCGTGGAGGGGCAGGCCGGCGATGTCCTTCACCGCCTCCTCGGCGGTGAGGCCCTTCAGGTTGGCCTGGGCCTCCCCCAGGGTGTCGATATTCTCCCACAGGGTCTTCGTCAGGTCGTAAACGGTCTGCTCATCCAGATCGCCCCGGCAGAACATCACCATCTTGATAGCGGAGGTCTGCACGTCCTCATCCTGGTTGGGATAGGTGCCGGCGGGGATGATGCAGGGGGCATACCAGGGGTAGTCCTTCTGCAGCTCGGCGATGAGCTCGTCGCTGATATTGAGCAGCTTGCAGTCGGCGGACATGGCCTGGCTCACGGCGCCGGCGGGAGCGCCGGACATGATCCACGCGCCGTCAATGGTGCCGTTCTGGAGCATATCGGCGGCGTCGCCAAAGGCGATGTACTCCGCCTGGATGTCATCGGGGAAGTTCAGCCCGGCGGCGGTGAAGTGATTGTCGCACTCGCCGTACACGCTGGAGCCGGCGGCGGCCACGGCGAAGTGCTTGCCCTTCACCCCGGCCAGGTCGTCGATGCCGGATCTGTTGGTGACCACCACCTGGTTGGGGTTAAAGTACAGTCCGGCGATGACCTTCAGATCGCCGTAGGCGTGGCCGTCAAAGCTGTCGGTGCCGTTCATGCACTGCAGGCAGTTGGAGCTGATGGCGATGGACACCTGGCTTTCGCCGTCGGAGATCTGGTTGAGGTTGTCGATGCCGCCCTCGGACGCCTGGCTGGAGGCGGAGACATAGCTGATCTCCGTATCCCACAGGTTGGTGATGGCGGCGCCCACGGCATACAGGGCGCCGGTGGCGGTGGCGGTGGGGAAGTTGATGGTCACAGGATCGTGCTCCTGCGCGGGCTCGGCAGCCTGGGACTGGGCGGGCTCAGCGGCCTTGCTCTCCGCGGGGGCGGGGGTGTTGGCGCTTCCGCCGCCGCAGCCGGCCAGCGCGCTCACCAAAAGCGCGGCGGCCAGGATCATAGACAGGGTCTTTTTCATTTCATTTTTCTCCTTTTTCACAAAACTTTTATGTCAGGCGACGCCCTTGGCAGGGCTCGCGGGACGACGGGTAAAATACTGGAGGGCGATCACCGCCGCCAGCAGGGCAAAGCCGATGGCGTCGGTGAGGTGGCCGGGGGAGAGCATCAGGGGCGCCACCGCCACCAGCACTGCCCGCTCCCACCAGGCGCTTCTGCGCAGCAGCCAGCCCTCCAATCCTCCCACCAGGGCCACCGTGCCCACCGAGGCGGTAAAGGCCGCCCAGATCGTAGTCCACACGGTGGCCGTGGGGTCTACGCCGATGAGCAGGATAGGGCTGTCCAGGAAGAAGAAGGGGATGAGGAAGCCGATGAGGCCCAGCCGAACCGACAAAAGTCCCGTCTTGGTCTGGTCGGAGCCGGCGATGCCCGAGGCCACATAGCTGCTCATGGCCACCGGCGGGGTGATGTTGGAAAGGCAGGCGTAGATAAGGCAAAAGAGGTGCGCGGAAATGTCCAGCACCCCCACCTTGATAAGCACCGGCACCGCCACCGCCTGGACGATGACGTAGGCGGCCACGCCGGGCACGCCCATGCCCAGAATGGCGGACATGATCATCACCAGGAAACCGGTGAGGTAGATGCTGCCGTTGTCCACGATGGACAGAATGAGGTAGCCCATATTGAGCCCCAGGCTGGTGAGGGTCACGGTGCCGATGATGACGCCGATGATGACACAGCACACGCCCACACTCACCGCGCTGCGCGCCCCCTCCACTGTGGCGGCCACGATCTTATCCCAGGTCATCCGGGTATCCCTGCGCAGCCAGCTGGCGGCCACGGTGGCGAAAATGGCGATCACGGCGGCGTAGAGGGGGGTGTACCCCGCCGCCATCAGGGCAATGAGCACCACCAGGGGGATGACCAGGTGTCCCTGCTCCTTGAGCACCTTCATGGCGTCGGGAATGTTCTCCTTGGAAAGGCCGCTGAGCCCCAGCCGCTTGGCCTCAAAGTGGACGGCAAAGAGAAGGCCCAGATAGTAGAGGAAGGCGGGCAGGATGGCCGCCAGCATCACCTTGGTGTAGCTCATGCCCAAAAACTCCGCCATGACAAAGCCCACCGCCCCCATGATGGGGGGACAGAACTGCCCGCCGGTGGAGGCCACCGCCTCCACCGCCCCGGCAAACTCCTTTTTGTAGCCCGTCTGCTTCATCAGGGGGATGGTGATGGTGCCCGTAGTGGCCACATTGGCGATGGCGGAGCCGTTGATCATTCCCATGAGGGCGGAGGCCAGCACCGCCACCTTGGCGGGGCCGCCGGGGGTCTGGCCCACCAGGGTCAGGGAAAAGTCGTTGATAAATTTGGAAAAGCCGCTGTACTTGAGAAAGGCGCCGAAAACCACGAAGAGGAAAATGTAAGTGGCTGAGACGCCGATGCCGGTGCCCAGGATGCCCTGAGTCCCCCAAAACTGGGTGGAGAGCACCCGCTTCAGGTTAAAGCCGTTGTGGCCCAGCCGGCCGGGGATATACTTGCCAAACCAGTTGTAGGCCAGGAAGATGAGGGCCAGCACCGCCAGGTTGCCGGAGCACCGCCTTGCCGCCTCAAAGGCCAGCAGCAGCCCCACCCCGGCGATGACCAGCTCAAAGTCCGTCAGCCGGCCGCCGCTCTGGGCGATGCGGGTATAGTTCAAAATCAGATAGCCGAACACCGCCGCCGTCAATCCCATGAGCAGGAGATCCCACACCGGCGGCGCCTTGCGTACCCGCCGCTCCTTTTTATAGGTCGGGTAGAGCAAAAAGGTGAAGCACAACAGGAAGATACAGTGAAAGGCCCGCAGGTTGATGGCGCTGATCACGCCCACTGTGCTGTAGTAGAGCTGAAACACCGCCCACAGGCACAGCAAAACGGTGAGCAGCGTCCCCATGGGGCCGTTGTAAACGCGCACCCGGGACTCCGCTTCCTTCTCCTCCAGAAGCGCCTGGGCCTTGCGCTCCTCCTTCGTCTGCGTCTCCTCCCGTCTCTCCTCCATGGGTCTCCCCCTTACTTTATCAGTTAAAAGTGTTGAAGTGTCACGTAAAGTTTTACCACATTTTGCCCGGAAAGTCAACCCCACAGGGGGGGCAAAAGCGGGGGGGCCCGCCGATGGCGGCCGGCCCCTCCGCTTGCTATTATTGATTCGGCTCCGTCCTGGTCATCTCCCCGGCCACCACGCCGTCGCCATAGATAATATCGTAAACCAGACTGCGGTACCGCTCCACCACCGCCCTGTCCTCCTCCGGGGGCTCTTTGTAGGGTACGCCCTCGTCGTCGATATAGAGCCGGGTGCGGTAGAGGAGCATGGTGTCCAGGCTCTGATCCACCCATTGGAAGTACAGGGGCTTGGGCACCTCGGCCCAGTCCAGAATGTGGCTTCCCAGCGCGCTGGGGCCTGTCATGTCGGGCACCTCCAGCTGCGCTCCATAGTTGTTCCACACCAGGAACGGGGTGGTGTGCATCCGCTTCATGACCTGGGCGTCCCACTGGAGGGTATCCACTGTGGGCACATACTCCAGCAGGGAGTAGATGGTGTTGTTGTCGTCCACATAGAGCCCCGGCAGATGATCGCCCCAAAAGATCACCAGCACCGGCTCCTCCTGGGTCTCAAAGTACTGGATGAGGGCCCCCAGGGCCTCGTCGGCGGCATGGATGCCGTAGACCAGGGCGTCCACTGTGCCCAGTACGCTTTCGCTGAGCTTGTCGCTGCTGGGCTCCAGCCCGGAGCTCTGGGGGAACTTGCCGCCATAATAGGGCTGGTGGTTTTCCATGGTCAGGCCGTAGAGGAACAGGGGCTTGCCCTCCTCCTTCTCCTCAAAGGCCCGGATCATGGCCTTGGTCAGCTCCATATCCTTCAGGTAGGGCCCGTCCCACTGCGCATCCTCAGGGAAGTCGTCTTCAAAGGTCATCTTGTCAAAGCCCACGGCGGGCAGATTGTCCGAGCGGTTATAGAGCCGGGTGGTGTAGTTGTGGATGAACTCGGTGTCATAGCCCGCGGCCTTAAACGCCTTGACGATGGAGGGCAGGCGGTCGTAGACCCCCTCGGTGCCCCGCAGGTTGGTCAAGTCCTCTCCCTCCCGCAAAAAGGCCATGGGGATGCCGGTAAAGACCTCCATCTCCACGCTGCCGGTGCCGCCGGCATAGGTGTTGGAGTAAAATTCCCCGCTAGGCCACTTGGAGGCAAGGTCGTGGTAATAGGGCACCGGATCGGCTGCGAACTCCACCCCCGGCAGCACCACCGTGGGGTCGCAAAAGCTCTCCGACATCATCAGGATCACATTGGGCACTACCGGCTCCGGGGTCTCGGTGGGCTCCGGGGCGGCGGCCTCCGAAGGCTGGGGGGAGGGGGACTGGCCCATCTCCTCCAGGAGCTTGTCCAGTTCTTCTTTGTTGTAATCGTCCTTCCGGAAGGCCCGGTTCAAAACGGCACTGTACATGCCCCCCAGAAGCCCCAGCCGTTCATTGCGCTCCGCCTGGGACTCCCCCTTGGGGCCCAGGTAGAACAGTGCAGGCAGGAACATCACCGCCGCCAGGAGCACCGCCGTGACCCCAATGACCTTTCTCCGCAGCGACCACCGGGGGGTGAGCTCCTTGGGCCGCCAGCCGATCTTCCCGGCGGCCAGGATGCCCAGCACCGCCAGGAGCAGTCCCACCCAGACGCCCATGCCGATCCTGAACTGGGGAGTGACAAAACCGGCCACCGCATCCGCCTCTCCCACCAGGGCGAAATCGCTCAGCGTCAGAGGGGCGCCGTTAAGGCTTTCCTTCATCCGGTTCACCACCGCAAGGGTCACCGACGGGATGGCCAGGATGAGAAAGGCGCTCCAGATCTTCCAGATGAGCGCCAGAATGATGATCATGGCGCACAAAAGGGCCAGGTAGCACAAAAACCCCGCCCCCAGATGGCCGAACAGCCAGCCCACGGCCTTGAAAAGGGAGGCGAAAGTGATGGTCTGCACGCACAGCAGAATGGCCAGGGGGCCCAGAAACAAGGTGGTCAGCCAGACCCATGGATTATATTTTCTCTGCTCCAGCCGCTTGCCGCCGGCCTGCCGTTTGTTCTCCATCCCGCTCCCCCTTTCTCTCTTTTTCAGGTCTTAAAAGCCCTCGTAGATAAACTCTCCGTGGCCGGTGAAGAACACCGCCACAGCGCAGAGCATGGCCAGATAGACCACAGCGGCGGCCATTTGCCCCGGAAGAGTCAGGCTCAGCCGGTGCAGCCGCTTTATGAGTTCAGCCATGGATCCATCACCTCCGTAAATACGAACGCTCCATACTCCATATTCAGGTGTCCCACATCGTGGAAGCAGTCCAGCGCCAGGCCCTGCTCCATGTCCAGCACCTGGACGCCCGCCCGCTCCATGATCTGGTCTGCCGCCTGCCGCACCTTGGCGGGGCCCTCCGGCATGGGCACCGACGGGTTCCAGGGCAGCCACACCGCCCGCAGACGGATCCCCCTCTCATCGCAGAGGGAGATGACCTCCTCCAGGGCCTCCAGGTTCTCCTGGTAGTGCTCCAGCCCCAGGCCCCAGTACAGCTCCCGGTGGGTGGCCACCTTCTCGGCCATGGCCTGCTCGTCCAGAACGCCGGAGTACATGAACTTGTAGTACTCCTCATACCGGGGCAGCTCCAAAGCGCCGCCGGCCTGGAAGCTCTCCCAGGCGCTCCGGCCCAGGGCCTGGAGCCGGTCACGCTGAAAGTAGAGGTAGGGCTCTAAAACGCCCCGGTGCCAGGGGTAGGTGGGGTTGGTGTCCATTCCGTCATAGAAGACGAAGTAGTTCAGCCCCAGCACAATGTCCTGCGTGACGGTGATATCCCCCCGCTTGAGCATATCCCGCAGGTCGGTCATCACCCCGTAATCAATGCCGAAGTTGGCATACCCGGAATCGGAGGCCCACTCCACATAGGAGGAGATGACCACGGAGTTGCCGTAGAAGATCCTGTCGTAGACCTCCTGCCCTTCGTGAAACAGGATGGTCTTTTCAAAATCGTTGTGATTGAAAAGGTCGCTTCTCTCAATGACCTTGCTCCGGGTCAGGGCGGCGTCCAGGCCCGCCGCAAGCAGGCACAGGGTGAGCAAAAAGGCCCCGCCCCGGCGGAAAAACGTCCCTATCTTCTTCATCCGCCCCACCTCCTTACAGCGTCAGGAAGCCCCGGAGGACTGCCGGGACTGTCTCGGCGGGCAGCGTAAACACCAGGGTATTAAGGCCAAAGAGGAAGTTGACCAGCACACACCGGAAAAAAAGCACGCTCTTTTTCGTCTTTTTTCGGCTTACGGTGGTGAGCCCCAGCAGGTTCTCAAGGGCCAGCAGGGCTCCATTATAGCACCCCGCCAGCAGATAGGGAAGATTGAAGCCGTGCCACAGGGCCATGACCACCATGGTCGAAAAGGCGATGGCGGCCGAGACTTTCCGGCTCAGCTTCTTCTTTGCCACCACCACATAGATGTGCTCCCGGATCCAGTCTGAAAGGGTGGCGTGCCAGCTGCGCCAGAACTGGGTAAAGCTGGGGGCGAGCAGAGGCTTTTTGAAGTTTTCCGGGGTGTCCAGTCCCCCCAGCCGCCCCAGAGCGATGGCCACGTCGCTGTACCCGGACAAGTCCAGCCACAGGATCAGCCAGCTCACCGCCACGATGAGAAGGCACAGGGGAAGGCGCAGGGTCTGTCCTGTCAGGAAGGTCATGGCCTCCACCGCCAGGCGGCACAGCACCACCTTCTTGAAAAGGCCCCGAATGATCCGCTTGACGTCCGCCGTCAGCTCCGCCACATCCAGCGTCAGGGGCTTTTCGCCGGCGCGCAGATAATCCCGGTAGCGGAACAGGGGCCCGGCGGTAAAGACAGGCAGATAAAAAAGATAGCCGAAGTAGGCCGCCGGCTTTACCCCCTCGCCGCCATAATAGACATAGTAAAACACATCTATGACCTTCAGCATCTGGAAGGTCAGCCCCACCGTCTCAAAGGGCAGCTTCAGCTCCAGCCCCAGGGCGGGGGCCCGGCTGAGAAGGAAGGGCAGGATGGCCAAAAGGCAAAAAAAGGGAAAGCAGGGCTTTTTCCCCTGGGACATCCTCTCCAGAACCATCGCCAAAGCCAATCCCGCCAACGCGTAGAGGGCGCTGAACAGAGCCAGGGACGGGCTGATCCAGGCGATGACCGCCAGGGAGGCCAGGGGGGAAATGACCGCTATGGCCCGGGCCGGCAGCGCTTTCCGTAAAAGACCCAGAGCCAGGGAAAAGGCGATAACGGCCAGCAGTGTGTCAGTTTGCAGAAACCACATGGCCCTCTTCCTTCCCCGGCAAAGTCTTGGCTCTGGTGACGCTCACGGGGGCGTATCCCCGCCGCGCCCAAAATTCGGCGCCCAGCTCATTGCCCCAGACCACCTGGCACTCCGCCACCGGGGCTCCGGCCTGGGCCATCCACGCCTCCGCCCTGTCCAGCAGCCCGGAGGCAAGGCCCTTGCCCCGGGCCGATGGGATCAGATAGAGGTCGTGGATCAGTCCTATGACGCCGCTTCCCTGATAGGACAGCTTCCGATCCATCCGCGCCACCCCGGCGCAGAGGAAGCCCACCAGCTCCCCCTCCTCCTCGGCCACCGCCAAGAAGCACAGCTTGGAGCGGGCCATGGTCTTCACCATGGCCTCCAGCCCCTCCCTGTCCAGGTCGAAGGGCAGTCCCTGCTCCTTCAGCCCGGCATAGAGGGCCTCATAGAGCTTCAGCAGGGCGGGCATATCCTCCGCCCCGGCCACCCGGATCCGTGCCATATTACACCTTGGCGGCCACCACAGCGGCGATCTCCTCCACCGTGTTCATGGGGTAGAGGGTCAAATCCCGCTGGGTGATCTCGATGTGCCAGTGCTCTTCGGCAAAGTCCACGATCTCAATGGCCCCCAGAGAATCCACGAAGCCGGAATCGAAGAGGTGGACGTCGGGGGTAAAATCGGGGTCGTCCCCGATCTCAAACCGCTCCTTGATAAAGTCATAGATGGCCTGCTGGATGTCGTTCATGCCGATCCTTCCTTTCAAAGGGTGCTTTTCAGCTTCACCCGGTCTATTTTCCCGTTGGGGGTCTGGGGCAGGGCCTCCATGCACACCAGCCGGCCGGGAAGCATATAGGCCGGCAGACATTTGCGCAGCTCCAGGTTCACCTTCCGCAGAACCAGGGCCTCCCTGGTCTGGAGAAAGAGGACGATCTCCTGCTTCTCAGCGTCGAAGAGAACGCAGCCGTTCTCCACCCCGGGCAGGGTCTTGCAGGCGGTCTCGATCTCCCCCAGCTCGATGCGGTTGCCCCGGAGCTTGATCTGGGAGTCCTTCCGGCCCACGAACATGAGAAGTCCGTCCTCCGCGACGTAGGCCAAGTCGCCGGTGCGGTACATCCGCTGGTCATAGTCGGCGCACAGGGGATTCTGGACGAAGGCGGCCCTTGTCAGCTCCGGGGCGTTCCAGTAGCCCAGGGCCAGGCCGCTGCCCAGGATGCACAGCTCCCCGATCTCTCCCACGGCCGCCTCCTGCCCCTCCTCGGTGAGCACCACCGCCCCCATATTCCGGCAGGGAAGTCCGATGGGGAGGGGATCGGCGTCGGCAAAGGGCCTGTCCACCACGTAGCAGGTACACACGTCGGTGATCTCGGTGGGGCCGTAGAGATTGGCATAGAGGGCCTTGGGGTGGCACCTGCGCCAGATGTTCAGCTGCCGGTTGGGCATGGCCTCACCGCAGAAGAGGATCTTGTCCAGCCCGGGCATGGCCCTCTCCGCCAAAATGCCGGAGTTGGCCACCGAGATCATCACCGTGGGCACCCAGAAGATAGCGTTGATGCCCTCTGCCTCAATAAACTCCGGCAGCTTGGCCGGGAAGCGGAAGAGCACCTCCGGGATAATGACCATCTCCGCGCCGGTGTACATCATGGTGTAGATATCCAGGGTGGAATTGTCAAAATAGAAGGCCGACTGGTTGCCCAGCACGGTCTTCTCGTCAAAACGGAAGGTCTCCTGAAGCCACCGGGCATAGTCCAGGATCCCCCGGTGGGGGATGGTGACCCCCTTGGGGGTGCCGGTGGAGCCGGAGGTGTACATGATGTAGATGGGATCCACGTCCATGACCCGCTCCAGCCGGGTCATGGCCCCCACGTCATCCGGGGGGCAGGCGCGCAAGTCCTGGGAGAGGTGGACTGTGAAGCCAGTCAGTTCCAGCCCCTCCAGGTTTCCCGCCAGCTCAGGGCAGGTGATGATATACCCCTGGCGCAGACTCTTCAAAATGCTCTGGAGCCGCAGCATGGGAATGTCCGCCGCCACAGGGACGTAGGGCTGCGCGGCATACATGGCCCCGGCAAAGCAGGCCACGGCGTCGGCGCTCTTGGGCAGGTACACCACCACAGGCAGCAGCCCCTTCCTCTCCCCCCGGGCCTGGGTAAGGCCGGCGGCGATGGAGAGGGCCCTCGTCCTCAGCCCACAGAAGGTCAGCTTCTCCCACTCGTCCCGGACGGCGGTCTTGTCCCCCAGCCGGGCCGCGGTACGCTCCAGCATCATCACAGCGGAATTCATCCTGCTCTCCCCCTTTTTTAGTACACAAGCTCCAAGGTCTCGGCGGGGCCGAATTTGGTGAGCACCCTGCCGGTTTTGTCCACCGTCCAGCCCTCAGAGAGCACCTGGGCGGGACTGTCCAGCCAGACCTGCATCATGCCCCCCTCCTGGAACTCCAGGCGGGTGACTCCATCCGCTCCCCGGGTGATAACGGCGGGGAGATTCACCTGGGTCAGGTGGTTGGCAGGGGTCTGAGGGGCGTTAAAGTAAATACTGTTAGGCTTATTCAGCCCAATATATAACTCTCCGTTGAACCATGTCCACACATCGGCGTCGGTGTTCACAGCGGAGGTGTCCACATTCTGGCTGAAGCTGATGCGCGCGCCGCCGGCCTTTTGATAGTTCTCGTCGTAGAGGGCAAAGTCCCTCTCTGCCCCGGCGGGGGTGAGCGTCAGCAGATCCCCCTCCCGGCGGCAGTCCAGCGTCAGGTTGTAGGCCGCGGCGGTGGCCAGCATCAGCTGATCCTCCCGGACAAAATTATATTGGTAGGAATACTGGAAGTTCTGCAGCTGCTCTATCTTGTCCCTGGCCTCCTCGGCGATATTGGGCATAAAGAGCCAGTCGCAGTGGTAGTAGACACAGGTGGGCATGCCGTACTTGGCGGAGATGCTGTCCCAGGGCTGCGTTACATAGGTGTAGGTGGAACAGTTCTGCAGCAGGATGGTCTTCTCCCCCTCCCGCTCCAGGAAGAAGGGCAGGGCCATCACATTCTCGGCGCTGACTTGGGGGGTGGCGGCAGAGCGGGCGGGCTCAAAGCCGGAGTTCCACAGCAGCCCCGCCTCCCACATGGCGTCAAAGGACTGGGTCTGGTCGTTGGCGCTCAGATGCCAGGTGTGCTGATTGCAGCCGATCCGGGACACGTCCACCCCATAGCTCTCCAGCGCTTTTTTGTGGCTGGCAAGCTCATAGGCCTCCCGCTCTGGGGAGGCGGAGACGTTAGTGTAGTAATGGAGCCCCAGGTAGCTGCCCGAGTCCTGAATCGCCTTCACCTCGGCCTGAAGGGCCTCCCGGTAGGGGAAATTGGGGTCGTCGATGGAATAGGGCAGACCGTACTCCAGGCTGCCCGCCAGCAGGTCGAGGCTGCCATCGCCGTTGACGTCGGCAAAGAAGGGGACGCAGTTGTTGCCGAATTTCAGGTTTTGATTGCCCTTGTAATTGGGCTCGTCCGCGGTGATATAACCGCAGAAATCCAGCGTTCCCGCCACATTCTGGATATAACGGGCCACATAGCCGTGGAAGGTGCCCACCGCCAGATCCATGCGGCCGTCGCCGTTAAAGTCCACCATGCGAGGGGCAAGCCAGTCCCCTTCCATATCGCCCAGGCAGCCGGACAGATCACGGTACCGATAGGCGGACACCCGGAGACTTTTCCGCGAGCTGCCGGGATAAAACCGCAGCACGCCCTCATTGCTGCCCACCATGACATCCGGACAGCCGTCTCCGTTCCAGTCCCCCACATCGGGAAAGACCTGGCCGGAGAGGCCGGTGTCCAGCATAAGGCCCTCGTCCCGGAACTGGAAGCCCCCCTGGTTGGCGTACCAGTAGAGCTTTCCCTCGCCCCCTCCGGCGACAATATCCCACATCCCGTCTCCGTCCACATCCCATGCTACGGGGGCGGAGTAGCCGCCGGGGGTCAGAAGGGCCTGTCCCCCGGCGCCGGCAAGGTTCACTCCCGTTCCCAAAGTAAGCCAGCCATCATAGCCCTGGCCGGGATAGAAGTGGAAATTGCCGTCCAGGCTGCCGCAGAGCAAGTCCAGAAGGCCGTCGCCGTTGAGGTCGGCGGCGTAGGGATAGGCCCGCTGGTCGTACTCCGGGTAGTCGATAAAGTAGCTGCCTGCGTTGGCCACGCCGCCCAGACTGAGCCATTGCCCCTCCTCCCCCACGGCGATATGGGTGCCGGAGGAATAGACGCTCTCGTCCAAGTCCACCTGGAACTCCATCCCGCTCTGGGCCTGGTTCAGCACATAGGTGACGCTCTCCCGCCGCTCCAGCCAATAGTAGGTGCTGCGGATGAGGGAAAAGGAGGGGATCTGTCCTGCCTCACGGCTCATCTCGATAAAAGGCCGGGCGGTATTCAGGCTCATGCCGGTGATATCCTCCAGGTGAAGCTCCCAGGCCATAGAGGGCCGCCCCAGCACCCCGAAGACCCGGTAGGGGGCATAGCCAAACTTCTTCTTGGAGATAAATCCGGCAAAAGCGTTGCGCAGGAGTTGGTTGGCGCTGGCGGTGGAACTGGCCAGGGACACCTGCGCCTCATTGCGGCTTTCCAGGGAGAAGCCGTTCACGGAGTAGATATTGGGCAACAGAGGGTTGGTGAAGAAGACCCAGCCCTGACCGTAATGATTCATGGTGTAGAGAGCCAGGTCACCCTCGCTGACCAGCGCCTGGGCGGTACCGGGGCGCATGGCGTAGCCGTAATCGCAGCCGCGCAAGCGCTCATAATCGGTATAATACGGATAAATCGAGGCGAAGTCCATCACGATGCCCTGAAGCTCGGCAAGGTCGCCCTCCACCTCCGCTGCGGTCAGCATGTAAAACTCCGGGCAATGATCCAGCTTCACGAACTCCGCCGCGCCAACGACCTCCAGAGGAAGGAAATCATAAAACTCATTTCCCAGGAAAAGGGCGCCCCCTGCCGCCGCGAAGGCGGTAAGCTCTCCCTTGAGCGCGTCGGCCCGGGGACTTTCCATGACGCTCTCGTCAGGGTAGAGCAGGTCGTAGCCCTCCAGCGTATAGTTCTCTGACACATTCACAGCCTGGACAGAGAGATTCAGGAGAAGGGACTGCTCCAAATGGGAATAGGAGTCCTGCCAGTCTGGGCTCTCTCCGGCGTAAAGCACGGCGCAGCGCAGGCTCTGGGCTTCCCCCTCCTGCGCGGCAAAGGAAACGGACAGACAAGGCAGCAGCAGGGCCAGCGCGCAAAGGATGGCTGTGAGCCGTCGGCGCATATAGTCTCCTCCTCTCTTTTTGTTTCACTAAAACTTATTTATTTTAGCACAACTTCTAACAAAAGTCCACCTGTCGGCGGAGTTTTGGACAGGGAAAAAGCCCCTGTTGTGTCCCCGGAAGCTCGGGGATACAACAGGGGCTTTTTGTATTTGGGATCGATCCAGCCTTACACCAGCTGAACAACGGCCATCTCGGCCGCGTCGCCCCGGCGGGGCCCGATGCGGACGATGCGGGTATAGCCGCCGTCGCGGGTGGCATACTTGGGGCCGATTTGATCAAAGAGCTTCTTGGCGACGTCTTCCTTGGTGATAAACGCCAAAGCCTGACGATAGGCCGCCAGATCGTTCTTCTTGGCCAGGGTGATCATTTTCTCCGCCAGAGGAGCCACCTCCTTGGCGCGGGTAACAGTGGTCTTGATCTGGCCGTTCTCCAGCAGATAGGTGGTCATGGCACGAAGCATGGCCATACGCTGGTCGGTGGGTCTTCCCAGTTTACGGATCGCGGGCATTTCTCTCACTCCTCTCGGCGTGTATTAGTTATTAGCGTCGTCATCAGCAAGGCTCAGGCCCATCATGGCCAGCTTGTTGATGACCTCCTCCAGGCTCTTGCGGCCCAGATTCCGAACCTTCATCATCTCGTCCTGGGTCTTGGAGATGAGATCCTCCACGGTGTTGATGTTGGCCCGCTTGAGGCAGTTGAAGCTGCGCACGGACAGATCCAGCTCCTCAATGGTCATCTCCAGCACCTTGTCCCGCTGGGCCTCCGCCTTCTCCACCACGGTGGAGGCGCTGCCCATGGTCTCACTGAGATCGGTGAACAGCAGGAAGTGATCCACCAGGATCCGGGCGCCCAGGCTCACGGCGTCACGGGCGTCGATGGTGCCGTTGGTCCAGACCTCCAGGGTCAGTTTGTCAAAGTCGGTTCGATCCCCCACACGGGTGTTCTCCACTGTGTAGTTGACCTTTTTTACCGGGGTGTAGACCGAATCCACGGGAATGACCCCGATGACAGTCTGGGCGTTCTTATTGCGCTCAGCGGGATCATAGCCCCGGCCGTGGGACAGGGTCAGCTCCATATTGAGGCTGGCGCCGGGGCCCAAGGTGGCGATGTGAAGCTCCGGGTTCAGGATCTCCACCTCGCCGTCGGCCTTGATGTCGCCGGCCGTGACCTCACATTCGCCGTTCTGCTCGATATAGACCGTCTTCACGCCCTCGCTGTGGAGCTTGGCGATAATGGACTTCACGTTGAGGACGATCTCGGTCACATCCTCCTTGACCCCGGGAATGGTGCAGAACTCATGCTGGATCCCGTTGATCTTGATGGAAGTCACCGCAGTACCGGGCAGAGAGGACAGCAGGACACGCCGCAGGGCGTTGCCCAGGGTGGTGCCGTAGCCCCGCTCCAGAGGCTCTACCACATATTTGCCGTAGCTGGCTTCGCCAGCCTCTTCACATTCGATGCGGGGCTTTTCGATTTCAACCATTCATTACCCTCCTTCAATGGGGCGGCATACCTACGCCGCCTGTTTGGTCGGTTGCTGGGGCGAGGGTATGGCTTACTTGGAGTAGAGCTCCACGATAAGGTGCTCCTCGATGGGCAGGTCGATGTCCTCACGGGCAGGCATCTTGGTCACGGTGCCCTTGAGCGCGTTCTTCTCCTTGTCCAGCCACTGGGGCACATTGACAATGATGGCGTCCTCGCCTACGAAGCGCTTGAACTTCACGCTCTGGCGGCTGGACTCCTTGACCTCGATCACGTCGCCCACCTTCACCAGATAGGAGGGGATGTTGACCTTTTTCCCGTTGACGGTAAAGTGGCCGTGGTTCACCAGCTGACGGGCCTCACGGCGGGTCATGGCGAAGCCCAGGCGGTACACTACGTTGTCCAGGCGGCGCTCCACCAGAACCAGCAGGTTCTCGCCGGTCTCGCCGGGCAGGCGCATGGCCTTCTCGTAGTAGGAGTGGAACTGCTTTTCCAGGATGCCGTAGACGAACTTGACCTTCTGCTTCTCCTGGAGCTGGGTGGCGTACTCGCTCTGCTTCCGGCGCACATTGGCCTTGGGCTTGCGGTTGGTGGTCTTCTTGTCATAGCCCATAGCGGCGGGGGAGATCCCCAGCGCTTTGCAGCGCTTGGCGATGGGCTGCATATTCTTAGCCATATTGGATTCTCCTCCTTCTTACACTCTGCGGCGCTTGGGCGGACGGCAGCCGTTGTGGGGCACGGGGGTCACGTCCTTGATGAGGGTCACGTCCAGACCCACGGCCTGGAGGGCCCGGATGGCGGCCTCACGGCCCTGGCCGGGACCGCGGACATAGACCTCAACGGTCTTCAGTCCGTGCTCCATGGCGGCCTTGGCGGCCGTCTCGGCAGCGGTCTGAGCGGCAAAGGGGGTGGACTTCCGGGAGCCCCGGAATCCCATCTCGCCGGAGGACGCCCAGGAAAGGGCGTTGCCCTGCATATCGGTGCAGGTCACCATGGTGTTGTTGAAGGAGGAGCGGATATGCACCTGGCCCTTTTCAACGTTCTTTTTCTCGCGGCGACGACGCACCACTTTCTTATTCGCAGCCATTGCTTATCCCTCCTTACTTCTTCTTGTTGGCGACCGTGCGCTTCGGACCCTTGCGGGTACGGGCATTGGTCTTTGTCCTCTGGCCCCGGACGGGCAAGCCCTTGCGGTGGCGCATGCCCCGGTAGCAGCCGATCTCCGTCAGCCGCTTGATGTCCATGGCCAGGTCGCGGCGGAGGTCGCCCTCCACAGTGTAGCTGTGACCGATGATCTCGCGCAGCTTGGCCTCCTCAGCCTCGGTCAGATCCTTCACGCGGGTGTCGGGGTTGATCCCGGCCTGAGCCAGGATCTTGTTGGCGCTGGTGCGCCCGATGCCGAAGATATAGGTCAGACCGATCTCGATCCGCTTGTCTCTCGGCAAATCAACTCCAGAAATACGAGCCATACTGTTTCAGCACCTCCTTGTTAACCTTGTCTTTGTTTATGCTTGGGGTTTTCGCAGATAACCATGACCTTGCCCTTGCGCTTGATGATCTTGCACTTCTCGCACATGGGCTTCACGGACGGTCTTACTTTCATGATAAACCTCCTTGTGAATGCCTTGATGGCCCCGCCCGGTTCCAGGCGCGCCCGAAGGGCAAGGCTGGAACCGTGTACGGTCGTTGATTGGATACTTGCTATGTCACGCTTCAAGGCGGGCTGGTCGCTCGGTTGCTTTCCCTCCGATTCGGGCTGGTCTCTGGGGCCTGCGGCCCCATCGCTCGCCCTCACTTCAGTCCAAGCTCCCTCGCAGCCCACCTCTCCGCGCTTCGCACTTACTTCGTTCTCCAGGTAATACGGCCCCGGGTGAGGTCGTAGGGCGACATCTGGACTGTTACCTTGTCCCCGGGCAGGATTCGGATGAAGTTCATCCGCAGCTTGCCGGAGATGTGGGCCAAAATGATGTGGCCGTTACCGATATCTACATGGAAGGTGGTGTTGGGCAGAGATTCCACCACGACGCCCTCCACCTCGATCATATCGTCTTTTGCCAAAGCGTCAAACCTCCTTGGCTCGGAAAGCGGCTAAGGCCCTCCGCAGCTCTTTGTCCGTCAGGGCTTGGCCCTGCTTCAGCTTTTCTATGGCGGGATGGTCATACTGGCGTCCTTCGTCTGTCAGGGCTTCCACATGACCCAGCTTTTTCAGCTTGGGCCGTGCCAACCTGCGCCGTTTTCCGTCGCACAGCAGCAGTCTCTGCCGCTCTTGGTCGACGCCCACAACGCAGAACACCTCGTCCTTGTCCCGTCCGGCAGTGGAGCGGACGATCCAACCTGTATAATCGTGCATCAGGCCGGCTCTCCGTTCTCATCCACGGTCAGGAGCTCGCACGCCCCGTCGGTGATGAGGATGGTGTTTTCGTAATGGGCGGTGAGGCTTCCGTCAGCGGAGACTGTCGTCCACTTGTCGGATAACACCTTCACCCGCCAGTCCCCGGCGCAGACCATGGGCTCTACCGCGATGACCATACCGCTCTGGAACCGGGCGCCGTGGCCCGCCGCGCCGTAGTTGGGCACCTCGGGGGCCTCGTGCATGTTCCGCCCCACACCGTGGCCCACAAAATCGCGGACTACGCTGTAGCCGAAGCTCTCCACATACTGCTGGACGGCGTGGCCGATATCGGAGACCCGGCCGCCCACTCTGGCCTGCTTCACCCCTTCGAAAAAGCTCTGACGGGTCACGTCCATGAGCTTTTTCGCCTCAGGAGAGATCTCTCCGCAGGCAAAGGTGGCGGCGCAGTCACCGTGGAAACCGTCCAGATAGGCGCCTACATCCACGCTCACCAGATCTCCCTCCTTCAGCTTTCGGGAGCCCGGTATGCCGTGGATGACCACCTCGTTAACAGAGATGCAGGTGGAGGCGGGGAACCCGCCGTAGCCCAGGAAAGACGGCTTGGCGCCGTGGCTTTCAATGAACTTTCGTACCTCCCGGTCGATCTCACCGGTGGTGACGCCGGGGCGGATCAGGGACCCGGCCAGCTTACGGGCCTGGGCGGTGAGCCTTCCGGCGGCACGCATCTTTTCGATCTCGGCGGGGGATTTGATGGAGATCATGTCCATATCACGCCAACGCCTCTTCAATAGCCTTGGTGGCGGCGTCCATTCCCTGGTCGCCGGACACCTCGCGGAGCTTGAGACGCTGGGCGTAAAACGCCTTCAGCGGCTCAGTCTCCTTGTGATAGACCGCCAGCCGGTCGCGGACGGTCTCCGCCTTGTCGTCGGAACGGATGGTGAGCTCCCCGCCACATTCGTCGCAGATCCCCGACTTCTTGGGGGGCTTGCTCTCCACATGGTAGGTGGCGCCGCACTTGGCGCACACCCGGCGGCCGCTCATACGCTTGACGATGGCCTCGTCTCCCACTTCCAGGGAGATCACCCGGTCAAACTCGACGCCGCTGTGCTCCAGCGCCTCAGCCTGGGCGATGGTGCGGGGCACCCCGTCCAGGATATAGCCCTTGGCGCAGTCGCTCTCTCCGAGCCGCTCGCCGATGATGCCGATGATGACCTCGTCGGGAACCAGCTTGCCCGCATCCATGAAGGTCTTGGCCTTCATGCCGGTGGGGGTGCCCGCCTTGACGGCGGCGCGGAGCATATCTCCGGTGGAGATGGTGGGGATGCCCAGCTTTTTACTGATAATGGCCGCCTGGGTGCCTTTGCCGGCGCCCGGAGGGCCCAGGAAAATCAGCTTCATCCGAACTCACCCGTCCTTACTCAAGGAAGCCCTTGTAGTGACGCATCATGAGCTGGGCCTCCAGCGCCTTGCTGGTCTCCAGGGCCACGCCCACCACGATGATGATGGAGGTGCCGCCCAGGCTCAGGGCGCTGACGCCGATGATGTTGCCTGTGACAATAGGCAGAATGGCGATGACGGAGAGGAACATGGCGCCGAAGAAGGTGATTTTGCTGAGCACCTTGTGGATGAAGTCAGCAGTGGGCTTGCCGGGCCGGAAGCCGGGCACGAAGCCGCCGTTCTTCTTCAGGTTGTTGGCCACCTCCGTGGGATCGAACTGCATGGTGGAATAGAAATAGCTGAAGGCCAGGATCAGCAGGAAGTACACCACAGTGTACACCGCGCCGTTGGCGTCAAAGATGCGCAGGAACTGCTCCCAGAAGCCGCCCACACCGGGCTCCTTGGCCGCCTCGATGCCGGCGAAGGCACATACGGTGGCGGGCAGGGAGGCGATAGACTGGGCAAAGATGATGGGCAGCACGCCGGACATATTCACCTTCAGGGGAATATGGCTGGACTGGCCGCCGTACATCTTCCGGCCCACCACCCGCTTGGCGTACTGCACGGGGATGCGCCGCTCGGCGTTCTGGATGAAGACCACGAAGGCGATGAGGGCCAGCATGCCGATGAGGAGAAGGATGATGCCCCAGACAGGCAGCTCAAAGTAGTTGTCCATCTGGTTCTCCGTCCAGCCGGCGGCCACCATCTGCTCGTGGCTGACGCTGTGCATGGAGTTGTACACGCCCTGGTAGATCTGGCTGATCATACTGGGGATACGGGAGAGGATGCCGGCAAACAGGATCATGGAGATGCCGTTGCCGATGCCCTTGTCGGTGATCTGCTCGCCCAGCCACATGACGAAGGCGGAGCCGGCCACGAAGGTGGCTACGATCACGATCCCGGCCCAGACGCCGTTCATGCCGTTCAGGTTGAGCAGGTTCTGGGTGCGGATGATGGTGTAGTAGCCGAAGCCCTGGAGAAGGGCGATGGCCACGGTGGTGTACCGGGTGATGGCGGCGATCTTCTTTCTGCCTTCCTCGCCGCCCTCCTTGGCCAGCCGCTCCAGAGCGGGGATGGCCACGGTGAGCAGCTCGATGATAATGGAGCTGTTGATATAGGGCTGCACGCCCAGAGCAAACACAGCTGCCACAGAGAAGGCGGTACCGTTCATGGTGCCCAGAAGGCCGAAGATGGTACCCGACATGTTGTTCAGGTAATCCGTCAGTCCGGCGGTATTGATAAAGGGCACATAGACGGCAGAACCCAGCCGGAAGATCAGCAGAGCAAAGACGGTAAACAGGATCTTGCTCTTCAGCTCAGGCACCTTCCAGGCGTTCTTCAGTGTCTGGATCAAATCAGATCACCTCGGCCTTTCCGCCTGCGGCCTCGATCTTTTCCTTGGCGGAGGCGGAGAAGGCGCTGGCGCGGACGGTCAGCTTTTTGGTCAGAGTGCCGTTGCCCAAAACCTTCACGCCGAACTCACACTTGGAAAGGATACCCTTTTCCAGCAGGTCGCAGACATTGACGGTGGCGCCGTCCTCAAACTTGTTCAGGGAAGCCACGTTGATGGCCTCCAAACGCTTGGCAAAGATATTGTTGAAGCCGCGCTTGGGCAGACGGCGGGCCAGAGGCATCTGGCCGCCCTCAAATCCAATGCGCACACCGCCGCCGGAGCGGGCCTTCTGACCCTTGTGGCCCCGGCCTGCGGTCTTCCCGTTTCCGGAACCCACGCCCCGGCCCTTGCGCCAGGCCTTGGGGTTGGAGCCGGCAACGGGGGAAAGATCATGAAGATTCATGTTTCGCTCCTCCTTACTTGTCCTCGGTGACCTGGAGCAGGTAACCGATGCTGGCGATCTTGCCGCGGGTGGCGGCGTTGTCCGGCTGGACGGTGGTATCGCCGATCTTACGCAGACCCAGAGACTCGGCGGTGGCCTTGTGCTTGGCCAGGCGGCCGTTCAGGCTCTTTGCCAGTTTAATGTTCAAATTAGCCATTTCTTCCGCCCTCCTTAACCCACGATCTCTTCCACGGTCTTGCCCCGGACAGCGGCCACCTCTTCCGGCGTCCGCAGGGCCTTGAGCCCCTCGAAGGTGGCGGAGACCACGTTCTGGGGATTGTTGGAGCGCAGGCACTTGGCACGGATATCCCGGATGCCGACAGCCTCCATCACCGCACGCACCGGGCCGCCGGCGATGATGCCGGTACCGGCGGGGGCGGGCTTGAGCATCACCTTGCCGGCGCCGAAGATGCCGATGACCTCGTGGGGAATGGTGGTGCCGGAGACACTGACGTGGATCATATTCTTCTTGGCATCCTCGATGCCCTTGCGGATGGCCTCGGGAACCTCGGCGGCCTTACCGGTGCCGAAGCCCACATTCCCCTTCTCGTCGCCAACCACCATCAGGGCGGAGAACTTGGCCACACGACCGCCCTTGACGGTCTTGGATACACGGTTGAGATACACGAGCTTCTCGCTGTACTCGCTCTGCTCTTTTTCAAATCTGTTAGCCATGTCGTTTCCTCCTCCCGTTAAAATTCCAGGCCGCCCTCACGGGCGCCCTCGGCCAGAGCCGCCACACGTCCGTGATAGACGTAGCCGCCCCGGTCGAACACCACGGTGGTGATGCCGGCGGCCTTGGCGCGCTCGGCCACCATCTGGCCCACCTTCTTGGCCGCCTCACAGTTGGAGCCGGAGCCTTCGAAGGCCTTATCCAGGGAGGAAGCGGAGACCAGGGTCTTGCCGGAGACATCGTCGATGATCTGGGCATAGATATTGGTCTCGCTGCGGAACACGTTCAAACGGGGTCTCTCGGGCGTGCCGGAGATTTTCCCCCGCACTCTCTTGTGGCGCTTAAGCCGCTGAGCGTTGGTATCGGGTCTTTTGATCATAACAGCACACCTCCTTACTTCTTCTTGACGCCGGTCTTGCCTTCCTTGCGGCGGATGACCTCGTCAGCATATTTGATCCCCTTGCCCTTGTAAGGCTCGGGCGGTCTTTTCTCTCTTACTTCGGCGGCGAACTGGCCCACCTTCTGCTTGTCGGCGCCGTGGATCACGATGTGGTTGGGATCGGGCACCTCAATGGTGATCCCGTCCTTCTCCTCCACAATGACCTGGTGGGAGAAGCCCAGGTTCATCACCAGCTTCGTCCCCTCCTTGGCCACACGGTAACCTACGCCGTTGACCTCCAGCTCCTTTTTGAAGCCGTCGGTCACGCCCACCACCATGTTGTGCAGCAGGCTCCGGGTAAGCCCATGCAGGCTCCGGTTCTCCTTGGCGTCGTCAGGCCGGGTCACGATGAGCTCGGTTCCCTCCTGCTTAATGGTCATTGCGGGATTGAGCTGCTCGGTGAGGGTGCCCTTGGGGCCCTTCACGGTGACAACGTTGCCCGCCTCGATCTTCACGTCCACACCAGCGGGGACAGAGATCGGCATTCTACCAATTCTAGACATTCTCTCTTCCCCTCCTTACCACACGAAGGCCAGGACTTCGCCGCCCACATGGGCGGCGCGGGCGGCCTTGTCGGTCATAACGCCCTTGCTGGTGGAAACGATGGCGATGCCCAGGCCCTTGATGACCCGGGGCAGCTCGTCGGCGCCGGCATACATCCGAAGGCCGGGCTTCGACACCCGGCGCAGGCCGGTGATGACCTTTTCCTTGTTGGGCTGCGCGTACTTCAGGGTGATGCGGATGATCCCCTGGGTGCCATCGTCGATGAGCTGGTAGTTCTTGATATAGCCCTCATCCAGCAGGATCTGCGCGATGGACTTCTTCATGTTGGACGCGGGAACGTCCACAGTGTCGTGCTTGGCGTTGTTCGCGTTGCGGATGCGCGTGAGCATATCCGCGATGGGGTCTGTGATGTGCATACTGTTTTACCTCCTTATAGAGTTACAGGCTTTCGCCTGTACCGGCGGAAAGGTATCGGAGTTAGGCAGCTCCGACCTTTTGTCCGTCGTGGAGCCCTTTCAAATAACCGGGGAAATCCCCTTGGTATTTTACCAAGAGGATTTTTTTACCCCAGGGATCTGACCCTTGTAAGCCAGCTCGCGGAAGCAGATACGGCACACGCCGTAATCCCGCAGGTAGGCGTGAGGACGGCCGCAGAGCTTGCAGCGGTTGTAGCTGCGGGTGGAAAACTTGGGAGTCTTCTGCTGCTTGAGGATCATAGATTTTTTCGCCATGGTATTCCCTCCTTACGCCTGGGCGGCGAAGGGCGCGCCGATGAGCGTCAGCAGCTCCCGGGCCTCCTCGTCGGTGTTGGCGGTGGTGCAGAACACAACGTCCATGCCCCGGATCTTGTCGATCTTGTCGTACTCGATCTCGGGGAAGATCAGCTGCTCCTTGATGCCCAGAGCGTAGTTGCCCCGGCCGTCGAAGGAGTTGGGGTTGATGCCCCGGAAGTCACGCACACGGGGCAGAGCCACGTTGAACAGACGATCCAGGAACTCCCACATCCGGTCACCCCGGAGGGTGACCTTGGCGCCGATGGGCATCTCCTCACGGAGCTTGAAGTTGGCCACGGACTTCTTGGCCTTGGTGATGATGGCCTTCTGGCCGGTGATCTTGGTGAGATCGCCCACAACGGCCTCCAGCACCTTGGCGTTGTCCCGGGCCTCGCCGCAGCCGCAGTTGACCACGATCTTGTCCAGGCGGGGGATCTGCATGACAGACTTGTAGCCGAACTTCTGCATCAGAGCAGGAGCCACCTCGGCCTGGTACTTTGCCTTCAGATTGGGCACTTTCTTCTCAGACATTTGGTTCTCCTCCTCTCTTAAATCTCAGCGCCGCACTTCTTGCAGACGCGGACACGCTTGCCGTCCTTGCCCACCTTGCTGGCGGGACGGGTGGGCTTATTGCACTTGGGGCACACCCGCATGACCTTGCAGGCGTAGATGGGGGCTTCCTTCTTCACGATGCCGCCCTGCTCGCCCTGCTTGCGGGGCTTGGTGTGACGGGTGGCCACGTTGACCTTCTCCACAATGACCTTCCGGCTTTCGGGCATGGCCTCCAGGATCTTGCCCTGCTTGCCCTTGTCCTTGCCGGAGAGAACGATAACAGTATCGCCCTTCTTGATGCTCATAGTGTTCATGTTCTTCTCCTACCCCCCTTACAACACTTCAGGGGCCAGGGACAGGATCTTCATGTAATCCTTGTCCCGGAGCTCCCGGGCCACCGGCCCAAAGATACGGGTGCCTCTGGGGTTCTTGTCGTCCCGGATGAGGACGGCGGCGTTCTCGTCGAAGCGGACGTAGCTGCCGTCGGGACGGTGGATGCCCTTGGCGGTGCGGACGATGACGGCCTTGACCACCTCGCCCTTCTTCACCGTGCCGCCGGGCTGGGCCTTCCGGACCGAGGCCACGATGACGTCTCCGATGTTGCCGAACTTCCGCTTGGAACCGCCCAACACACGGATGGTCTTGATCTCCTTGGCGCCGGTATTGTCGGCGACTTTCAGATAGCTTTCCTGCTGAATCATACCAGCACCTCCTTATTTCGCTTTTTCGATGATCTCGACCACGCGCCAGCGCTTGTCCTTGCTGAGGGGCCGGGTCTCCATGACCCGCACGCGGTCGCCCACGCCGCAGGTGTTCTGCTCGTCGTGGGCCTTGAGCTTGTACGTTCTCTTGACGATCTTCTTGTACAGGGGGTGGGCCACACGGTCGGCGATGGCCACCACAACGGTCTTGTCCATCTTATCGGAGACCACCAGGCCGACTCTGGTCTTGCGGGAAGAAGTACGCTTCTCTTCGCTCATTTCCTACTCCTCCTTATCGGCCGGCGAGCTGCTGCTCGCGGATGATGGTCTTCACTCGGGCGATATCCCGCTTGACCTGAGCGATCTTCACGGGATTATCCAGCTGGTTGGTGGCGTGCTGAAGGCGGAGGTTGAACAAATCCTTCTTCAGCTCGCCCAGCTTCGCCTCCAACTCGGCGGCGGACATCTTACGAACTTCATTGGCCTTCATTACGCTTCACCACCCTTCTCGCTTACAGGGGCGTCTTCTTTCTTGACGATCTTGCACTTCACCGGCAGCTTGTGGCTGGCCAGACGGAGGGCCTCACGGGCGACCTCCTCGCTGACGCCGGCGATCTCGAACATGACGCGGTCGGGCTTGACCACGGCCACCCAGTACTCAGGGGCGCCCTTACCGGAACCCATACGGGTACCCAGCGCCTTCTTGGTCACGGGCTTGTCGGGGAAGATCTTGATCCAGACCTTACCGCCACGCTTGGTGTAACGGGTCATGGCCACACGGGCGGCCTCGATCTGGTTGGAGGTGATCCAGGCGGGCTCAGTGGACTGAAGGCCCCACTCACCGTAGGTCACAGTGTTGCCGCGCATAGCCCGGCCGGTCATGCGGCCACGGTGGACACGGCGGTATTTGCTTCTCTTAGGCAGCAGCATGATTAGTCTTGGCCTCCTTCCTGGGTCTCAGGGGCAGTGGGAGCGGCCTCAGGAGCAGGGGCGGCCTTGGGGGCCGGACGGCTCTGCACCCGGTTGTAGGTCGGGCCCTGGCTTCCGCGACGGTCGCCATCCCGGCGGAAGCCGCCGCGGCGGTCGCCGTCCCGGCGATCCCGGCGGGGCCGGTCAGGACGCTCCTTAAAGTTCTTGGTATCCAGCGTACGGGGGGTGGTCCGCAGGGTCTGGGTGAGCACCTCTCCCTTGTAGATCCACACCTTCACGCCGATGCGGCCGTAGGTGGTGGCGGCCTCAGCGAAGCCGTAGTCGATGTCGGCCCGGAGGGTCTGCAGGGGGATGGTGCCGTCATGATAGTGCTCCACGCCGGCGATCTCCCGGCCGCCCAGACGGCCGGAGCAGGAGATCTTGATGCCCAGGGCGCCGGAGCGCATGGCCCGGCCCATGGCGTTCTTCATGGCGCGGCGATGGGCCACGCGCTGCTCCAGCTGCTGGGCGATGTTCTCAGCCACCAGCTGGGCGTTGGTATCCACGCTCTTTACCTCCACGATGTTGAGGGCGACGGGCTTGCCGATGAGCTTCTCCACCTGGAGGCGGATGCGCTCGATCTCGGCGCCGCCCTTGCCGATGACCACGCCGGGCTTGGCGCAGTGGAGGTAGATGCGGACTTTCGCGCTGTCGCGCTCGATCTCGATCTGGGGGATACCGGCGGAATAGAGGGTCTTCTTCAGATACTTACGGATCTTTTGATCCTCCACCAGCAGGTCGCCCACCAGCTCGTTCTTGGCGTACCAGCGGGAGTCCCAGTCCTTGATGATGCCCACGCGAAGGCCGTGGGGATTGACTTTCTGTCCCATATTACTTGGCCTCCTTTTCCGCTACCGCGACAGTGATGTGAGAGGTGCGCTTGTTGATCCGGAACGCCCGGCCCTGGGCACGGGGGCGGATGCGCTTGATGATGGGGCCGGGAGTGGCGAACGTGCTGGACACGTACAGCTTCTCGGGATCCATCTGGTGGTTGTTCTCCGCGTTGGCCGCGGCGCTCTTGAGGAGCTTCAGGAGAAGCTCGGAGGCGGCCTTGGGAGTGGTCATCAGGATGGCGGTGGCCTGAGCCACGCTCTTGCCCCGGATGAGGTCACATACGACGCCGACCTTACGGGGAGAGATACGGGCGTATCTCAAAGTTGCTTTCGCTTCCATTTTCTCTCCTCCTTACTTGCCGGTCTTGCTGCCCGAGTGGCCCTTGAAGGTCCGGGTGGGGGCGAACTCGCCCAGCTTGTGGCCCACCATATCCTCGGTGACGTAAACGGGTACGTGCTTGCGGCCGTCATGGACGGCAAAGGTGTGGCCCACGAAGGAGGGGAAGATGGTGGAGGCGCGGCTCCAGGTCTTCAGAACCTTCTTCTCGTTCTTCTCGTTGAGCTCGTCCACCCGCTTGAGCAGCTCGGGGGCGCAAAACGGGCCTTTCTTAACGCTTCTAGACATGTTTTACTCTCCTCCCTTACTTACTGTTGCGGTGCTTGACGATGAACTGCTCGGTGCGGCTCTTCTTGGAGCGGGTCTTGTAACCCATGGCGGGCTTGCCCCAGGGAGTGACCGGGCCGGGACGGCCCACAGGGCTCTTGCCCTCGCCGCCGCCGTGGGGGTGGTCGTTGGGGTTCATGACGCTGCCGCGGACGGTGGGCCGCCAGCCCATGTGGCGCTTGCGGCCGGCCTTACCGATCTGGATGTTCTCGTGGTCGGTGTTGCCCACCTGGCCGATGGTGGCCATGCAGTCCAGGCGGATATACCGCATCTCGCCGGAGGGCAGACGCACCTGGGCCATGCCGTTCTCCTTGGCCATCAGCTGAGCCGCCACGCCGGCGGAGCGCACCAGCTGGCCGCCCTTGCCGGGGTAGAGCTCGATGTTGTGGATGAGCGTACCCACGGGGATCTCATTGATGGGCAGGGCGTTGCCGGGCAGAATGTCGGCGCCGGGGCCGGTCATGATGATGTGGCCGGCCTTCAGGCCCACAGGGGCCAGGATATACCGGCGCTCGCCGTCCTCGTACTCGATGAGGGCGATGTTGGCAGAGCGGTTGGGATCGTACTGCAGGTTGACCACCTTGGCAGTGCCGTTCTTGTCCCGCTTGAAGTCCACAATGCGGTACTTCTTCTTGTTGCCGCCGCCGCGGTGGCGGACGGTGATGCGGCCGTAGCTGTTGCGGCCGGCGTTCTTCTTCAGGTTCTCCAGCAGGCCGCGCTCAGGCTTGGCCTTCTTGTCGATCCCCTCGAAAGCGGACACGGTCATGTGGCGCCGGGAGGGGGTCGTGGGCTTATATGTCTTAATAGCCATTCTTATCTCCTCCTTACACCATGTTCTCGAACAGCTCGATGGACTTGGAATCGCTCGTCAGAGTGACCATGGCCTTTTTCCAGCTGGCGCGGCGGCCGGCGGGCCAACGGCCCTGACGCTTCTCCTTGCCCTGCATGTTCAGGGTGTTGACCTTGGCCACCTTCACGCCGAAGATCTCCTCCACCGCCTTGGCGATCTGGATCTTGTTGGCGTCCTTGGCCACCTCAAAGGTGTACCGCTTCATCTCGGTACCGGCCATGGAGCGCTCGGTGATGATGGGCCGCTTGATAATGTCGTAAGCAGTCATAGCAGACATTACGCGAACACCTCCTCGATCTGGGCCAGAGCGGCCTTGTCCACGATGAACTCATTGGCGTTGAGAATGTCGTAGACATTGATAAGCGTAGCGGGGGTCGTCACGATCCCGGGAATGTTCCGGGCGGACTTGACCACATTGGGGCAGGCGGTGACCACCAGAGCCTTCTTGGAACCCAGGGTGTTGAGGAAGCCCTGGAAGGTCTTGGTCTTGATCTCGTCCATGCCGAGACCGTCCACCACCAGCACCTTGCCCTCAGCGGCCTTGGCGGAGAGGGCGGACTTCAGCGCCAGGCGGCGCACCTTCTTATTCAGGGTGTACCGGTAGCTGCGGGGCTTGGGGGCGAACACGATGCCGCCGTGGGTCCACTGGGGAGACCGGGTGGAACCCTGACGGGCCCGGCCGGTGCCCTTCTGGCGCCAGGGCTTTCTGCCGCCGCCGGAGACCTCCGCACGGGTCAGGGCGCTCTGGGTGCCCTGCCGGCAGTTGGCCAGGTGGTTTTTCACCACGTCGTGCATCACGCTGACGTTGGGCTCGATGCCAAAGATGGCCTCAGACAGGTCGATCTCGCCCACCTGCTTGCCGGCCATATCAAAAACGTTAGCCTTAGGCATGTCTTACTCTCTCCTCTCCTTAAGCGTTGCGGGCGGAAGCCTTCTGGGGATTGCGCCCGGAAGCCTTCTGCGGGTTCTTGGAGATGTCGGCCGCGGCGCCCTTCTCCTTGACGTTGATCACGCTGTTTCTCAGATACACCAGGCCGCCCTTGGGGCCGGGGACTGCGCCCCGCACGGCGATGACGCCCAGCTCGGCGTCCACCTTGATGACGTCCAGGTTGAGCACGGTGACCTGCTCAGCGCCCATGTGGCCGGCGCCGTCGCGGCCCTTAAAGATGCGGCTGGGATCGGTGCCCGAGCCCAGGGAGCCCTGGTGACGGTGGACAGGGCCGCCGCCGTGGGTGTTGCGCTTGACAGCGGCGCCGTGGCGCTTGACAACACCCTGGAAGCCGTGGCCCTTGCTCACGCCGGTGATATCCACCCGGTCGCCCTCGGCAAATGCGGTGCAGTCGATCACGTCGCCCACGTTGAGGCTCTCGCAATCCTTCAGCTTGAACTCCTTGAGAACCTTCTTCAAGATCCCCTCGCCAGCCTTCTTCAGGTGGCCCAGCTCAGGCTTGGTGAGCTTGCGCTCGGGCACGTCCTCAAAGCCCAGCTGGACAGCGGTGTAGCCGTCGGTTTCCTCGGTCTTCTTCTGCACGACGGTGCAGGGGCCGGCGGCGATGACGGTGACCGGGATCACGTGCCCGACCTCGTCGAAGATCTGCGTCATGCCGACCTTCTTGCCGATAATGGCCTTTTCCATGTGTCTTCCTCCTTAATTAAGGTTATTGGTCAGGGCTTTCGCCGTGACATGACCCGTCTGCCTCGATAGGCGGCAGACCGCGGTACAACAAAGTTGGGTGAGATCAGAGCTTGATCTCGATGTCCACACCGGCGGGCAGCTCCAGGCTCATCAGGGCCTCCACGGTCTTGGGGGAGGGCTTGATGACGTCGATGAGCCGCTTGTGGGTGCGGCGCTCAAACTGCTCACGGCTGTCCTTGTACTTGTGGACGGCCCGCAGGATGGTAACGACTTCCTTCTTGGTGGGCAGGGGAATGGGCCCGGAGACGGTGGCGCCGGTGCGCTTGGCGGTCTCCACGATCTTCTCCGCGCTCTGGTCGATGAGCTGGTGATCGTAAGCCTTAAGACGAATACGGATCATTTCTTTCTGAGCCATGCTTGTTTTCCTCCTTAAAATACGAAGTGCGTTGGTTCTGGTTGTCCTCGCTTCGTATCGGGTGAGAGTCATTTTTCTATCCACTTTCTCGTGCGTATCACTCCATGACAGAAAGAAAACCGGCACATAGCTGGCCGGTTTACCCCCCGCACGGCGATATACGCGTGAACAGAGGCTCTCAGCCGCCCGATTCAACGGACATACTCCGCGGAAGTTACCTCATTTCTGAGCAATCTCCCACATCATCGCATAATACGCCCCAAACAGGCGCCCTATTATGATACAACAAACCCATTGGGAAGTCAAGAGCAAATTTCATTTTTTACGCAGGATTTTTGAAGACAGGGGGACGGTTCTTGTCCGCCGGAAATAACCGCCCCCCTGTCTTTCTTTTATACAGATCCTTCCCAGGGGACTGGGCCGCTGTCCTCCTCCTGCAGGGCAACCAGACCGCCGTCCGGCTCCGCCTCAAAGCCGCTGAGCCAGGCCTCTCCCTGCCGGCCGGCGGTGTCCATATAATACACCGACAGAATGAGCCTGTCCCCCGTCTCCACCGTCAGATCCTCGACAGGGATGTTGACCTCCATCCACACCGCGTCCTTCCATTCTTTTACCGGGTCGTCGCTCCAGATCACCTGGTCGTTCTTCCACAGCCGCAGCTGGGCCGTGGTCAGCGTCAGCTCCTGCCAGCCGCCGTCGGCATAGAACCGGCCGTCAGAGACCGCCTCCAGTCTGGCGTTCAGCCGGGTGATGGCCGCCTTGTCGCTTCCCCTGCCCGTCATGGCCCAGCCCAGGTTTCCGTAGAAGTACAGCTGGGTATCGGAGAGAAGATACGGCTCCCGCCCCAGCTCCTGGTTCATGGTCACGCCGTCGCTGGTAAAGCCCACCGACAGGGTGATGTCATCGGCCAGGGGGCAGGTGAGCGACCCCGTGAAGGCCTGCCCCGCCCCCAGGACGCCGGGAACCTCCACCGCTTCAAAGTCGCCGGTGGCGGAGAACACCGCCCGCATCCCCTCCCGGTACTCCCGGGGAGTGGCAGTGAGGGTAAACGTCACTGTCCCCTCCTTCAGATCCATCCCCGTCACTCCATAGTCCTTCCCGGCGGTGACGCTATCCTGCTCCTCCAGGATGTCCCGTACCTGATCCCGCACCTGGGCGCTGATGGAGCCTATCTCCCGGGAGACGGTATTCTGCACGTTGGACAGGTCGTACTGCAGGCCACCGAGCTGGTTTTCCAGGGCGTTGATGCGGCTCATAAGAAAGGCCCCGGCCCCAATGACGGCCACCGCCGCCAGCACCAGGGGCCACTTTTTCCACTTTTGGGGCTCCTGCGCCGGCGGGGTCAGCCGTTGGGCAATGGCCTCCAGAGCCTTCAGCTCCCGCTCGGTGAGCTCGTGATCCGGCTCCCCCGTCTCCTCCAGGCCCAAAATGCTCCCCACCGACACGCCGAAGAGCCTGCTCATGGCGACGAGCTTGTCCAGCTCCGGTATGGTGGCGCCGCTCTCCCATTTGCTCACCGATTGCCGGGCCACTCCCAGCTTCTCCCCCAGCTCCTCCTGGGAGAGTCCCTTTTCTTTCCGCAGGGCCTGTATCTGCTGCGCCAACGTCACGTGGCATCCCTCCTTACGGTGTAAGAATAACCCGGCGGAGGGCCAAAGGGCAACCATCCGCCGGGTTCTTTTTGTCACCCGTCAGGCGCACCGGCTCCTGCCCAGGGCTTTCACGGCCTTTGAAACCGCCTTTTTACCTGTTGGAGCCCCGCTTTCTTCCACTCAGCACAGCTTGGCCCCGGCGGGAATGTCGTCGCTGACCATGATAAGGTTCAGCTTCTCCTCCCCCTGCTCGGTGTGGACGGCGGACAGGAGCATGCCGCAGCTGTCCAGGCCCATCATCTTCCGGGGGGGCAGGTTCACGATGGCCACCAGGGTCTTGCCCACCAGATCCTCCGGCTCGTAGAACTTGTGGATGCCGGAGAGGATCTGCCGGTCGGTGCCCGTGCCGTCGTCCAGGGTGAAGCGCAGCAGCTTCTCGCTTTTCTTCACCGCCTCGCAGGCTTTCACCTTCACCGCCCGGAAGTCGGACTTGCAGAAGGTGTCGAAGTCCACCTTCTCCTCCACGAAGGGCTCGATCTCCAACGCCGGCAGGGCGGCCTTCTTGGCGGCCTCAGCAGCCTCCTCCAGCTCGGCAATGGCCTTCTCCGCGTCGATGCGGGGGAAGAGGTTGTCGCCCTTGGTCACCGTGACGGCGGCAGGCAGGGCGCCCCACTGGCTGGCGCTGTCCCAAGTTTGGATCGCAGCGCCCGCGCCGATCTGGGCAAAGAGCTTGTCCATGCTCTGGGGCATAAAGGGGGTCAAGAGGATACCGCAGACCCGGGTGGCCTCCAGCAGGTGGTAAAGGACACTGGCCAGGCGGGAGGCATTGGCCCCCATATCCTTGGCCAGCACCCAGGGGGCGTTCTCATCGATATACTTGTTCGCCCGGGCAACGACCTGGAACACCTCTTCCAGGGCCTTGTGGGGAGCGTAATGCTCCATGGCCTGCTCGTACTTGTCCCGCAGGCCCATGACCAGGGACGCCAGCTCGTCGTCCCGCTCCTTTTCATACCGGCGCTCCACAGGCAGGGTGCCGCCGAAGTACTTGCCCACCATGGCGGTGGTACGGCTGACCAGGTTGCCCAGATCGTTGGCCAGATCCACGTTGATGGTCTGGATCAGGGCCTCGTTGGAGAAATTGCCGTCGGAGCCAAAGGGGAAGGTGCGCATCAGGAAGAACCGCAGGGCGTCCACCCCAAACTTCTCCGCCAGGATATAGGGATCCACCACGTTGCCCTTGCTTTTGGACATCTTACCGCCGTCCAGCAGCAGCCAGCCGTGGCCATAGACCTTCTTGGGCAGCGGCTCGCCCAGGCTCATAAGCATGGCGGGCCAGATGATGGAGTGGAACCGGACGATCTCCTTACCTACGATGTTGACCCCGGGCCACCAGCCCTTGTCGTAGTCGTCATATTTGTCGTTTTCATAGCCCAGGGCGGTGATATAGTTGGAAAGGGCGTCGATCCACACATAGACCACATGCTTGGGATCAAAGTCCACCGGCACGCCCCAGGAGAAGGAGGTGCGGGACACGCACAGATCCTCCAGGCCGGGCTTGATAAAGTTGTTCACCATCTCGTTGACCCGGCTGCGGGGCTCTAAGAAATCGGTGTCCTCCAGCAGATGCTGGACGCGGTCGGCGTACTTGGACAGGCGGAAGAAATAGGCCTCCTCCTCCGCGTCCTGCACCTCCCGACCGCAGTCAGGGCACTTGCCGTCCACCAACTGGGACTCTGTCCAGAAGCTCTCACAGGGTTTGCAGTACTTGCCCTTGTATACGCCCTTATAGATATCCCCGTTGTCGTACATCTTCTTGAAGATGCGCTGGATGGCCTTCACATGGTAGTCGTCCGTGGTACGGATAAACCTGTCGTTGGAAATGTTCATCAGCTTCCACAGATCCTTGACCCCCCGGGGTCCCTCTACAATATTGTCCACGAACTCCTTAGGGGTAACACCCGCCTCTTTGGCCTTGTCCTCGATCTTCTGGCCGTGCTCGTCGGTGCCGGTGAGGAACATGACGTCATAGCCCTGGAGCCGCTTATACCGGGCCAGGGTATCGGTGGCCACCGTGCAGTAGGTGTGGCCGATGTGGAGCTTGTCCGAGGGGTAGTAGATGGGGGTGGTGATATAAAATTTTTCAGGCATTGTCCTCAGTCTCCTTTTGTTCAGCGGAGATGCTCTCCTCCGCCGTCTCTTCAGCGGGATGTTCCTGCAATATCAGCGCGGCGTGTCCTCCCAAAAAGAGCGCCGAAAAGCCGCAGCGCAAAAGCTCGGATATCTGAAGCCCGCCCCCCATGGCCGTCAGGGAGAAAAAGACCGCCATCAGGCAGGCCAGCACCGTCCGCCGGGGATGGGCCTCCTTTAAGAAGGAGTAGCTGGCCACATAATAGAGTCCCAGCAGGCTGAAGCAGATGGCCAGCACCTCCCAGATGTAGTTCATCACCACCGGGTCAGCGGCACAGCTCTGGTAGTTGGACACCAGCCACACGCAGAAGAGGAAGCACAGCTCCAGCAGGGGAAGGCTCTCCTTGCCCCCCTCTCCGCCCCGGTAGAGGTTCCTCGACCAAAGCAGAACGCAGGGGCAGCCGCCCAGGCACAGAAGGATGCGCAGGGGGGGCAGCACCGTGGCCGCCGTCCGCACCCCCCAGCTCTCTGCGGCCTGCGCTGTCTGCAGGCTCCCGGGATAGGCCAGCACCTCAATGCCGGCGCTGCCCAGCAGCAGGAAGGCGGCCAAGACCATGGCGGTCATGTAGACCGAACAGTTTCGCGCGCCCCGGAAGGCCCGCTCCCAGCCCATGCGTTCCTTGTGTCCCCAGGCCAGAATGAGCAGCAGCGCCGCCAGGGCCGCCGAACAGGCCACCAGGGCCGCGGCGGCAGGCGCGCCGGGAATGGCCAGCCCGGTATCCGGCTCGAAGCCGGAGCTCAGCTGCCACCGGCGAAGTCCAAAGCCCAGAGCTCCGGCCCCGGCCGCCACTGCCGGCAATATGATATCCTTGCGCATATCCGTCCTCCTTGCGAGGAAATGTTTGGAGCATAATAGTATATCACGTTTTATTCCATTTGAAAAGCGGCCTTTTATCCCTCCGCCGCCTGGCGGGCCAGATACTCGTCGTAGGTCATGGGCATGTCGATAAGCTTGCCCTCGGGGGTGAAATCGAAAACACGGTTGGCCACCGTTTCCACCAGCTGGTGGTCGTGGCAGGAGAAGAGCACGTTGCACTTCACCGCCTCCAGGCCGTTGTTCACCGCCGCGATGGACTCCAGATCCAGGTGGTTGGTGGGCTGGTCCAGCAGGAGGACATTGGCTCCTGAGAGCATCATCCGGGAGAGCATGCACCGCACCTTCTCCCCGCCGGAGAGGACTTTCACCGGCTTATACACGTCGTCCCCGGAGAAGAGCATACGGCCCAAAAAGCCCCGGAGATACGCCTCGTGGGGGTCGGAGGAGAACTGGCGCAGCCACTCCACCAGGTTGTCGTTGCAGCCCTCGAAGAACTGGGTATTGTCCTTGGGGAAGTAGGAGAAGGTGGCGGTCTGCCCCCACTTCACGGTGCCCTCGTCGGGCTCCCACTCCCCGGTCAAAATCTTGAACAGGGCGGTGTGGGCGTTCTCGTTGTCCCCCACAAAGGCGATCTTGTCCCCGTGATTCACCATGAAGCTCACCTTGTCCAGCACCTTCACCCCGTCCACGGTCTTGCTCACGTCGGTGACGAAGAGGATGTCCTTGCCCACCTCCCGGTCGGGGGAGAACTGGACCCAGGGGTAGCGGCGGGAGGAGGCGGGGATCTCCTCCAGGGTGATCTTCTCCAAGAGCTTGCGCCGGGCGGTGGCCTGCTTGCTCTTGGACTTGTTGGCGGAGAAGCGGGAGATGAACTCCTTGAGCTCCTGAGCCTTCTCCTCGTTTTTCTTGTTCTGGTTCTTCTGGAGCTGCTGCATGAGCTGGCTTGCGTCGTACCAGAAGTCGTAGTTGCCCACGTAGAGTTTGATCTTGTTGTAGTCGATGTCCACGATGTGGGTGCAGATGGTGTTGAGGAAATGCCGGTCGTGGCTGACCACGATGACGGTGCCCTCAAAGTCCAGCAGGAAGTCCTCCAGCCAGTTGGTGGCGGCAATGTCCAGGTTGTTGGTGGGCTCGTCCATCATCAAAATATCGGGGTTGCCGAACAGGGCCTGGGCCAGCAGGACTTTCACCTTGAGCCGGGCGTCCATGTTCTCCATCTGGGTGTCGTGGTACCCGGTGCCCACGCCAAGACCCTGGAGGATGCGGCTGGCCTCGGACTCCGCCTCGTACCCCCCCAGTTCGGCGTACTCCGCCTGAAGCTCGGCGGCCCGGATGCCGTCCTCGTCGGTGAAGTCCTCCTTCTCGTAGAGGGCGTTCATCTCCTTGCCGATGTCGTAGAGGTGCTGGTTGCCCATGAGGACGGTGTCCATGACGCTGTAGGCGTCGTACTGGTTCTGATCCTGCTTGAGCACCGACATGCGGGTGTTGGGCAGAACGGACACCTCGCCGGAGGTGGGTTCCAGCTGGCCGGACAAAATTTTCAGGAAGGTGGACTTCCCCGCCCCGTTGGCCCCGATGATGCCGTAGCAGTTGCCCTTGATGAACTGCAGATCCACGTGGGAAAAGAGGGGGGTGCCCGAATAATTGAGGGAGAGATCGGTAACGGTGATCATAGCGTACTCCTTTGAATTTCCGTATTTAGCCCCCCTATTGTACCAACAAATCCCACAGAACACAAGCAAAAAAGTGAGGGCGGCCAAAGACGGC